>JAOTYN010000496.1 GCA_029861825.1 Cyclobacteriaceae bacterium | reverse complement strand
AGCAGCTCCAAGACCAAGACCAACTTCAACTCTTGCAATTCTTTGTGCTTTAGATGAATCTTGTTCATTGATCTCATATGGTTTTTGAGCATTGGCGTTTGAAATCCCGATAAGTACCAAAAAACAAATCAATGATAAGGCTGATTTATAGGAAGACATTGATGATTTCATAGTGAGATAAGTTAAATAAATCTGTTTCTGTTAGACATTGACACCTTTCAGTTGAAAAAATGAGTTTAGTCAACAGTTTCAAGGTGTGATTGTGTCCTCCATTATGATAATTAACTTCTGTGGTTTTACTCTATCATATCAATCTTATGTTTGTAGAAATGTTGCAAACGGCGAGCACATCCCTTCAACCGTTCGTTCCCCTCTAGTAAGTTACTCTATATAATGGTGGTTTTCTATGGGAATCTGAATGACCACTAATGGCCGAAAGCAGCCTTTCAGATCCATGCCTCATGCACTTAAATCCCAGATTCTACATGCAGATGAGTGCTATCTCATTACTGTGACTTACCTCTACCGGCTACCGGCCAAATTCCTTCTACTTCCTCCCCATTGTATATATAATAGTTGTCGTAGAGGTTAATTGTGGGATCGCAATGAGAGGTCAAAAGCAATACTTTATCTCCTACTTTAATCTCCCTTGAAGGATCTTTGAAAGTAAGTATCCCGTGCTCATCACCGGCAAAACTATATTCCATACCGGAGATGTCTTTTAATTGCGGCATTTTATCCTTTGAAAAGGACTTCGATCCGGCATCGATAGTAATACTTCCCGGCATGGGCTGACTTATGGCAGTAGATAAAACAAATAAAGAAGGTTCAAAGTCTGTATAAAGATCCTGTCCTTCACCTCCAATGATTCTGTAGTCAACATCCATAAACAGGTAACTCCCCGCCTGAATATCCGTAACCCCTTCAAGGTTTGCATCTACAGAATAAGTTCCGGTGCCACCTACGCTCAGTGCTTCTACCTGGTAACCAGCCCCTAACAATTCTTTCTTCATTTGTTGGGCGGGAGCCAACACCATCTCCGATGCTCGCTTTCTGTTTTCGAAACCTTTAATATGCTGTACTGGTCCCGCATATGCCTGTATACCATAAAATCTCAAATTAGAACTTTGGTCAATACTTTTATTTAAGTCCCAGGCGGGTTTGCCGTGTTCAACACCGGTGCGAATCCATCCCATTCGAAGCTCGATCATAATACTTAGGTTGATACCTGCAGCTTTGGCTGCCTCATTGAGATCCGCAACATTGTCTTCCCTATCTACCACCAAACGCACCTGTTCGCTTTGGTTCGCCAGTGCCATCACTCTCTTGATCTTATCTTCCGTAACTACTGGGGAAGTGATCAGAATATCTCTAAGGCCGCTTTCAAACATAACCTCTGCCTCACTGACTTTGGCAGCACATATACCAACTGCACCTTGCTTCATTTGCATTTTTGCAATAATTGGGGATTTGTGGGTTTTAGTATGTGGCCGCAGCCCCGCTTTGGTACCCGCCAGGAATGATTGCATCTTTTGTGAATTGCTTTCCATTCTGGGTCTGTCAATCAGCAGTGCTGGCGTGGGTATGTCCCAAATACTTTCTGGGATGAATGAAGACTTAATGTTTGATTTTGATTTACCCAGAACGGTTTGAGCCGGGCCAAGCAGACTAACCCCTGCAGTGCTGTACAGCAGGGTATTTATAAAGTTGCGTCGAGAGGGTTTCATGGTAGTCAATTTAAGTTCTGTGGGGTGCTATCATAAGTTAGTGAGTTTTGGTGCCAATAAAAAGGAGCTCAAATACTTAACCTACTGTATGCCTGCCTGCCGGTTAACCTGTCTTTGGCATGGCAGTCGGGCTCTTATTCAAACTCTTTTATGATTGGCAAAGGGCGTGGCGCCTGGCGCTGGATCTGAATGACCGCTTTTGGCCGATAGCTGCCGGTCGGTAAAAATCAATTTATGTTGCCGTACTTCTCGATTTGGCAGTAAATACATGTATATTATGAGTATACAAACAAGTTGTCTGTCAATCAGTTAATGAAGAAACATTGCTAATGGCATAATATGCTGTTTGTTGGGAGATTTTAAATTTTTTGAAATAAACAATAACCACAATGAAAAGATTAGTTATCGGACTTATTATAGTACTCACAGGTGTGAACTTGTCCTTCGCACAAGATGCTGCCATTGAACAGGAAATAAAGGATCTTTCTAAAGCGAAATGGCAATGGATGGCAGACAAGAATGTGGACAAACTGGCATCCCTTTTCCATGACAAATCAAAATTTGTACACATGAGCGGTTCCTGGAAAAAGGACAGGGAGTTGGAAATCATAAAATCTGGAAGCATTTGGTACAAAAATGCCGAAGTTCATGACGTGGCCGTAGAAGTTTTTGGGGACTATACTGCCGTACTCTGGAACCGCATTACACTTACCGCCCATGTAAGGGGAAATGACGTATCCAATGAATTTACCGTGACCGAGTTTTATAAAAAGGAAGGGAACGATTGGAAATTGCTGGACCTGACATTCAGCAGTGTGCGTGACACACATAGCATTGAACATTAGTTGTTGGAACTGCGGGACAACTACGACGCATACACGGATCGGTGAACGGCCGCTTTTGGCCGAAAGCGGACTCCCAATCAGTCGCTCGGGTGTCCCGAGCCCAAAATTAATTACATGCTAGTTAAGTTCATCATACCTAAATTCCCATTCCTACGGAGGAGATCTTCCCCGTAGAAGTGTACTCGCTGATGCCCGTTGCCGGATCGAACGTCCCTACAACCACGATCGGCTCACCTGGTGGTGTCGAGGCATTTTCAAACCTTCCGGTTCCACCTGTTACTGTAAGATCGCAGGAAAAATCTGTAGGAGAGATAAAACTACACAAAGCCTCAAAGAAGAAACTGTCCCCATTGGCTGCGATATTGACACCTTGTACGCTCACCTCAAAGTTAGAGGGATTAAAACAGGAGTTTTCAAATCCAGTAACGGTACCGAGGTGAGAAGCGATTGCTTCTTTTCGGTTAAAGATCTCGAGCTCGCCTTCTCCGCATGCTACG
>JAOTYN010000495.1 GCA_029861825.1 Cyclobacteriaceae bacterium | reverse complement strand
CTACACCGGAAGAAATCGCAAGTATGCCCAAGGACTGGTTTGACATCAATGCCTTCCTGAAAGTGGCCGATAATGGGATGGTAACCATTATGTCTCCCAACCCTGAAATCGGTCAAAATGTGAAGACTGCCATGCCCATGATTATAGCTGAGGAGCTGGATGTAGATTGGGATGACGTCACCGTAGAGCAGGCGGGATATGATATTAGCAAATATACCCGCCAGCTAGCTGGAGGAAGTCAATCCATCCGCCAAGGATGGGAAAGCCTTAGAATGGCTGGAGCCACCGCCCGCAGAATGCTTATGCAAGCTGCTGCTGAACAATGGCAGGTACCTGTCACGGAAATTACCACCGAGGCCGGGACCTTGAAACACGGGGATAAAACCCTGAGTTATGGTGAAGTAGCCAACGCTGCGGCCACGGTAGAAGTGCCCAAAGAAATTGAATTGAAGGACCCCCAAGACTTCAAGATCATCGGAAGTACTCGTAAGAACGTGGACGGACCTGATATTGTAAGGGGTACGCCACTTTTCGGCTTGGACGTACAACGAGAAGGCATGTTAATCGCTATGATTGAGCATCCTCCGGCCTTCGGCATGAAGTTGCAGTCGGTCAACTCGGAAGCTGCCAAAGCCATGCCGGGCATCGTGGATGTTATCACCATCAACACCGCAGTGCCGGAAGGGTCCGAAGCGCAGTGGTCGGATGTAAATGCCTTTAACGATCTGGTAGCCGTAGTAGGCAATTCCACCTGGCAAGTAATGAAAGCCAAAAAAGCTCTGGAAGTAACCTGGGAAAACGTGAGTCCTCTGGAAAGCTCAGAAGATCACGAACAGGGTTTGAAGGATCTGGTGGAAAAAGGTGAGGCAGAGGTGGCACGCCGTGACGGAGATCCGGAAACTGCTTTTAAAAAGGCTGCTACAGTCATAGAACGTACTTATAGCGCTCCTTATCTGGCTCACAATCCTATGGAACCCATGAACTTCTTTGCGGATGTGAAGGCGGATCGGGCTGAACTTGTTGGACCTATCCAGACCCCGGAGTATATGAGCAAAACTGCGGCTGCGGTGTTGGGAATGCCGGAAGAAAAGGTATCCATAATGATGACCCGCATGGGTGGGGGTTTCGGCCGACGACTTTATGGCCATTTCGGCATTGAGGCGGCGGTAATTAGTCAAAAAGTAGGCGCTCCGGTGAAGTTGGTTTATAGCAGGGAAGACGACATGACGCAAGGTACCTACCGGCCGGCATATCGGGTTACCTATCGTGCGGCTTTGGATGAAAATAATAACCTCACCGCATTCCATGTGAGAGGCGCTGGTAGCCATGGCAGCCCCATTTTCGAGAATCGTTTTCCTGCAGGTACTGTGGATAATTACTTAGCTGAAAAACTTACCCTGGAGTCCAATATTACTACCGGTGCCTGGAGAGCGCCCCGTTCCAACTTCATTGCGGGAGCAGAACAGTCATTCCTGGACGAGGTAGCGGAAGCTGCTGGTAAAGACCCTGTTGAATTCCGATTGGCGCTTTTTGAGAGAGCCATTAAGGATCCCGTGGGTGAAAACAACGACTATGAGGCCGAGCGTTATGCCGGAGTATTAAAACTGGTAAGGGAAAAATCAGGTTGGGGACAAGAAACCCCCGGAATCTATCGTGGAGTCTCTGCTTATTACTGCCATAATTCTTATGTAGCCCAGGTTTTGGATCTGGTTATGGAAAACAACCAGCCCAAAGTTAAAAAGATCACCTGCGCCGTAGATTGCGGTATTGTGGTCAATCCCGGTAGTGCCATGAATCAAGTGGAAGGTGGTATGGTGGATGGTATCGGCCACGCTATGTACAGTGCCTTGACTTTTAAAAATGGGCAACCGGAACAAAACAACTTCCATCAATATCGCCTGATCAAGCATAAAGAAGCACCACTGGAGGTAGAAACCCACTTTGTGGACAATGGCATCGACCCCACTGGTTTGGGTGAGCCTTCGCTTCCTCCGATTTCAGGGGCTCTAGCTAATGCCATGGCCAAAGCAACCGGTGAAAGGTTGTATCATCAGCCCTTTGCAGGTGGTGAATCTTTAGGACTGGGATAGCATGGAATTTAAAAGTTCCGTTGATTACCAGGAACGCATTGACCAGTTAGTTGGTGACCGTAATCCACATGATATACTGTCATCAACCCTGGCACAATTTCATCATCTCTTAGCAGGATTAGAGGAAGAAAAGGCCAGAGCGGTTCCTGTCGGCAGCTGGTCGGTCAATGATGTGTTGCAGCATCTGGTAGATGCCGAAATGGTAAACGGTTACCGCTTAAGAATGGCCCTTTCAAGCTACCGACCTCAACTACCGGGATTTAATCAAGATTATTGGGTGGAACGCTTCAATACCGATCGAACCTTATCTAAAATATTGGCCGATTGGGAAATGCTGCGGGCTTACAACCTCAGACTTATCCAGTCTATTAACGGGGATGAACTTAACAAAGAGTACCTCCATGAGGAACGGGGTGTTGAAACGGTTTATGACCTTCTGCATCTGATAGCTGGCCACGATCTTATCCACCTGCAACAGGTAAAAAGATTACTGAATAGCTAGCCGTCGGATTTTTGAGCCACTGATGTTTGCAAGGCCTTAGCTTTTGCAAAGATGTACTGTTGGATGAGTTCTACTTCTTCAGCAGTCAGTTTGTTTCCTAAGTTGGGCATTCCCACTGATTCCAACATCCCTTCGCGTACGATTTTTTGAATGTTTTGATGCATCGCTTTACTGGAGTAAGCTAGATCAGGGATGTTCCCGCCACCATCACCGGCGTCACCATGACAAACAGCACAATTATTGCCCATAAGTGCAGCTCCCTGGGCAATTTGTTGCTCAGTGGCCGTTACTTCTCCTTCTATTAGTACTTTAGGTGTCGGCGAATTCAGCACAGGAGCTGGCTGATTCTCTCCCAAAGCAAAAGTATAGATCCGTCCAGGATAAACATGTTCAGTATTTTTATTACTGGTTCCCCAGGCACCTCCCCAACCAACCGCTACTGTCAAATACTGCTTTCCGTCCACCAAATAGGTAACCGG
>JAOTYN010000080.1 GCA_029861825.1 Cyclobacteriaceae bacterium | reverse complement strand
TGAAGTACCGGCGTTGTCGGATTTCCACACACCGCCGGATCCCGTGGCCATAATTACCTGTTTAAAATCATCGTTCAGTGCTTCTATATCTACAATGCGCCCTCCCTGATTTGCCGGTCCTATATTGCGCCATTGAAAGCCACGGGATAGATCTTCCGCACTGACCTGAGCCAGGGCAGGAAGTGATAAGAAGGCAAAGGCTAAAGGCCATAATGGACGGACCAACTTGGCCAGCTCCTTTGCTCCAGAGCAGCGGTAGTGGGTGAAAGCTTCAGCCCTTAAAACAGTAGAAGGTTGGCAAGGAGTCCTTTTTCCCAGTCTAATAGCCGTTAACATGATAGAGAGTAGATTTAGCATAAAGAATTGATGTTTTTGACCAGCGTGGTGCAATATTTCACATTAATAGGGTTTGGCTGGGCCTTAATTTAAAGGATTGTATAATTTGTAGCAAATTCTGCGTGCTTAACGGACCTGATACAGTATGATACCATATCCTCTTCTTCCATCTTCACTTTGCGCCACTACTTCAATTTTGAATTCTCCCTGGTCGTCAGAATGTCGGAACCCGAGAGTTTGACCAGGTTCTAAAGTGGTGGAGATCTTGGGATTCCAGTAAATCAGGGGAACTAAATAGGGCTGATCCATGGGGAGATTGGGTGAGGAATATTCTGATGATGGTTGTAAACCTTCAATTTGATAGGACTTCAACAGGTAGCTACTGTCGATTTTCATTAGACCCTCTTTGGAAAGAATCTCCACAACGCCACTAAATCCGGCAAATCCGAAGTACTCAGAAATGGTAGTGGTACGACTGTACAATTTAATTTCCCGTAATTTCTGAAAATCCAAAGAGGTAAGCGTTTCCTGGTGTTTGGTAAGTTGACCATCTATTATGAAAAGAGGTGTTCCATAAGCCATTGAGCGGCTGTCTGGGTCGAACATTTGAAAATGGCCGGTACTATGCTTCTCTCTGATGAATTTTAATGGAGATACCACTTCACGGCTGAACGTTTGCAGATCCGTAAAGGGATAGTTATCAGCGTCATACCTGAAATCGGGGGTGGGTGTTACCAGGTGAGGAGATGGGGCCTTAACCGCAGCGGGCTCCACCCGTTTAAACAATTGGTAGATCAGTTTTCTATTACGGCTTTCTTGCAAATAATGCTGCACGCTAGGCGATAAAGGCAGTTTTTCAAAAGATGTACTCGAGGGACCGGTCATCGCCCAGCGCAATTCCCGGTTTTGCGAATATTTGGGAATATACTGCAGGACCTGATTACCATAGAACTCCGGCAGGGCCAGAAAGAAGTCCCCGTTTTCATCGGTAACGGAATACAGCATTTGGTTGTTTTCAGCAAATTTAAATGCCACCATTTCACGGGGTCCGGAGCCCATTAAATGACCCTGTAGCTGAATAAAATCAGATAATTGTTGTGAATTGTATTGTGGAGATGCCGTATAAATGGCGGGTGTTTGACGGTTTTCACCAATTAATTGAACATCCGTTATGGATATCGAAGCAAATGCCTTCAGGGGTTTTCCGGATGGGTCCCTTACCAAGACGTTCAGGGAAATAGAATCACGCGGTTGAAAATCCCTCCTAGGAATTTCAATATCAACGAGCAGCTCCCCTATAACTTCAGTGGATAAGGTACGGGTGCTATCCGTAAAGCTGTTTGGTGCGTCCAGTAAACGCTCCGAGTAAACGGGGATGTGCGCCTGTAATAATGTAAGCACCTCAGATTTATAGCCTGTGGAGGCCGTGGCTCGAAACAAATACATCCCAGGCTCAATTTGGTAAGGTATATCATAATATCCCGCTACATGATCATGATACGATTTTAGGTAAGAGGAGTGCACGGCCTCACCTTCCGGGTTGTAGATCTCAATTTTAATCATGAGCTCCTTCTCTAAATACTTTTGAGGCAGGTAAAGCTTAAAATTTATCGTTTCTCCGGCGGTATAATAGGGTTTGTCGAAATGCGCCAGCACTTGATCTTTGGAATCCGGGAAAAAAGCAGCCAGGCTTACAAAAAAGACATACCCCAATAGGGCCACTCCCATTCCCTTTTCCAGTATGCTGTTTTTAGTTCCTAGTCCTCCCATCCTTGTGGTTTTGTAAGAGTGCTCCCAATGGCGGAAAGGCAATTATTGCACAACTCAGAGTCGCCGTCAAAGGTACCCATTTCACATTGCTCGGGGGGTGACCCCGCATCTTCCGGTCTAATAAATAGTTGTACCGTTTTTTGCTGAGATACATAAAAATATCCCAGCACCTGCTCGGACGGATCGGATTCACTGCTAATGTTTCCGGTGATGCTTCCGGGAGTAGCTTCAAATAAACCCCCGGAAAGTGCCACGGTTTGAGCAACTTTATTCCAGTAATCGTAGCCCTGCGGAGTTAGTGATTGCTGTCGCACGTTTAGTAAAAAACCCAGTGCGAAGCGAGCATCTACTTTTTCTTCCATTAAAGCAAAGCGCTCTAACCTGGACGTTCCGGATTCATTGCCGTTATGAACTACTACTTGATCGAAATTGAGATTTCTTAATATGTAGCAGGTTGCAGGCCCTGGACCCGGTACGTTGGGAGGCGGAGGCGTCTCATCCAGCTTATAGATACCCTGGAAATCCCAGTGCAACCTGGAAGGTTCATTGGCGCCCTCTGCTATTAAGGGTGAATACAAAAAGAACTGCATATAACTATTTACTACTCGATTGCCCGATTCGTTTAGCTCTTCCCGATCGATCATGACAAATGACAATGAATCCGGAGTTGGCACCGGATACAAGGTTTCCCCTTGGGAACGGTAAATGGCACCCTCCGCCAGGCGCACTTCCAACTGGTATTCATCTCCCTGGTTAATAGGCATATCACTCAGCACTTGGTCCATATTTAATTGGTAAGACCCCGGCTCGACTTCCACCAATTGTACTTGATCACCTAACTGATTAAACAGGGTCACCTCAGCCTGTTCCACCGGTACCGGCACACTCTGAGCTTGAAAATCCGCTGTCCTGGATATTCGTACTTTCACCCAGGTGGTATCACCAGATAGCAATTGACCTTGAATTACTAACTGGTTTTGGTTACTCTCCGGCAAATCCAATTGTATCTCATCAATACAGGCGCTTATTACCCATAATACTGGAATAAGGCAGTATAGCGAAATACGTACTATGGAAGCTTTGAGGGTCATTGAATTTCTATGTTAAATGAAATGGATGGAAATATGCTGCCCAGCACAGTAAAACGATTAGCCGTGGGAAAGTTAAATGGCTTTTGCACAAAAAACACCGAATAGGTATTCTTGCGACCGTATAGGTTATATATTGAAAAGCTCCAGCTGGTTTTAACTTTCTTACTGCGATTGTAGCCTTTGCCAATGGTATAGGAAATATCCAGGCGGTGAAAGCCCGGAACTCTTAGCTGATTCCGCTGCGAGTATACCGGAATGATTAACCCATTTTCATCGGTGTATGAACCCACGGGTGCGGTGGTAGGACGACCGGTGGCATAATTGAAGTTAACCGTAAACGATTGCCTTTTACTAATTTGAAAGACCCCTACCAATGATATATCGTGGGTTTTATCAAAATTACTGAGATACCATTGCCCGTTGTTGATCTCATCTATTTTTCTTTCGGTTCTTGATAGCGTATAGCTTAGCCAACCCGTAAAGTTGCCTTTTTGCTTTTTTACACTTAATTCCAGCCCATAGGCCCGGGCCTTACCCGCTACCAGTTCTGTTTCCAGGTGGCTATTGACATTCAGATCGGCAAAATCCCTATAATCGATGATATCCTTTACGTCCCTGAAATATGCCTCCACGGAGGTTTCCCAAGTATCGTTCTGGAAATTTCTAAAATACCCCAAGGAGAAATTATGGGCGCGGATAGGCTGCAAGTGCGTGTTACTTAATTGCCACACACTGGTTGGCGTGGGCGCATCAAGGTTTGATATCTGATTGATAAACTGTGTGGTATGACTGTAGCCTCCCTTTATAGCCTTTTCATCATTTATTTTATATCTAAATGAAAATCTGGGTTCCACACTGTAGTACGACTTTATTACCTCGCTTTTGTCATATACTACGGTATCTGCTATGTTTTCTAAGGATCTCGCCCCATCATACTCAAATACTGTTTGTGGTCCCAGGTACTGGTACCAGTTAAATCTGAGGCCCCCATTTAGGCTCAACCTGGAAGATGGAAGCCATTCCGTTTGAATGAACACAGCAGATTCCAAAGCCTGCTGGTCCTCCAAAGACTTGGCCTCCACTACCGATATTTCGGAAGTTGGGACCCTGGAGCCGGGGTCCACTTTGTAGTAAATGGAAGAGAGACCCAGATCCATAGTGGTATTTGAGGAAACATTGTAAGTCAATTGTTCCTGAGCCTTCAAATAAGAAACCCCTGTTTCCAATCTTGATGCGATATCTTCCGGTAATTCGGAAAGGGCGCTGGAATATTCGCTCGCACTGACAGAAAACTGCGAATACCATCTTTCATTAATCTGACTCTTCCAAGCCATTTGTGCCAGTTTCGTACTGTAGTCAAAACCAAAATCATCGCTGAATCTAAAGTCATCATCTGAAATGTAAAATGACATCTCCAGGTTATTGTGCTCATTAAGTTTGTGGGCATATCGGATTTGACCGTCATAAAAAGTGGCGGAACTTTTTCTAACGTCGGTGTTGCTTGCCAATTTTAAAAGGAAATCAGCATAGGTCGACCGTATCCCTACGTTCAAAGAGCTTATGTTCTTTTTTACTGGAATCTCCAGGTTCAACCTGCTGGCAACAGGCCCCAAACCAGCCTTCAGGTGGAACTCCTCGAAACTTGCGTTGCGCATGGTTACATCCAGAACCGAGGACAGTCTGCCACCGTACTGAGCAGGCATGTATCCTTTGTATAAAGACACACTTTGAATCATGTCTGCATTGAAGGTACTTATGAAACCCAACGCATGAGAAGAATTTAGCAGGAATCCGTCGTCCTGCAAGATCAGGTTCTGATCCGCCGCTCCTCCCCGTACATTAAATCCGGAAGCACCCTCCGCTATTTTGCTAACCCCTGGTTCTAGCAGCAGGATCCGTTCAATGTCAACCTCACCTAGTAGGACGGGTATTTTTTGAATGCCTTTCATATCCAGTTTGGTAATACCCACCTGGCTGGATGTAATGTTATCATCACTGCCAGCAGCCTCAATGGTGACCTCTTCCAGTTGAACAAAACTCTTACTTATCGCAAGTTCCACATCTCCACTGCTAAGCACTTTTACCTGCACTTGCCGTGGCTCATAACCGATGTTATTGATGGAGATTTTATAACTGCCGGGAGCCACATTAAAAGAGAATGCGCCTTTTTCATTAACTACTGCAAGATTTAGGTAATCGTTTAAAACAACTACCGCACCTGGCACCGGATCACCTGATAAATCATCTGTAATGACCCCTTTCAGCATAACTGTGCCTAATGGATCCAGTTGACCCTCATTGCCTACAATCAATTCATGGCGATCCTCTGGGCGTCGGGTAATCTCTGCCAACCTGGAGTAGTAAGCGGCACTGTAGGACTGGCCCAGGCGACCTTTAGGGCCAATAACCAGGGCATAATTGCGGTAGCTTATATAGCCCAAACCCAGTGGCTCCAGTAACTGCCTTAGCACATCATCCAAAGTCCCCTGTTGTATAGAAACCGACAAGGGGGTATGCAGGGTACTGTCCGATAGAAAGAAAAATTTGAAGTCTGGAGATTGTAAGGAGAGCTCCTGTAGGATATCGACTACTTTTTGGTTCTCAAATTCTTTACTGATGATAACTTGATTCGGTTGCTGAGCAAGCAAAAGCCACGGGAACAGTAATCCAAGGGCTATTAAAGCATAGCGCCTAATTGTGGAGGACTTCACAGCGTGGAATAGAGTCGGAACAATGGACCATAAAAGAGTCGGAACAAAGGACAATAAAAATGCAATATAGCTGATTTCTCCTGTGGGTAATCCTTAAGTGTGAGAATTTTTAGTTAGATGGACGACTATGAGCGGAACAATTCAAACATTCAATTTTCTGAAAACAGGTTCAGGCAACTTGTATCAAGGGTACCAAAAGGGGCTTCCATAAAGTTCTCCATTACCTTAAAACGGCACTCAAAGTCACCACCACCATGACCACCCTCATCCATAATAAAGAGCTGGGCGCGGGTAAGTTGTTTTTGCATGATCTTACCGTTTATGGGCGGTGTAACCGGGTCGTACTGGTTAACGAATATAAGAGTAGGAATATCTGAGGTGTTAAAGGTTCGTTCCTCCACGGGCAATTCGGCATTATGCCAATTCTTTCCCTCCAGATATAGCGAGGTAAAAACACCTAGGCGCTCCGGAAACAAAGCGGTATGGTTATAAATACTGTCTACGGCCTCAGGGGTATAACGGGGATCAAACATCTCATAGCGTTCTACCGAGATCCACATGGTAGAATTATAGCCATCAATCAAAGCCAACTCCGTGTTTAGTACTTCCTGGATTGGTCCGGCTTCACGGTTCAAAAACGCTTCAATCAGCTCGGGGGCTTTACTACGGGAATTGTTCCCGTAGAGAGACCTCCGCAATAGATAAATAGCATCCTGGGCATTTACCACAAACTCCTGATCCCTGATGGATACTGAGTACGGGTTTGCTTTCAAGGCATTAATTGCCTGGTAGTAATCGTCTTGAAGGTTGGGATATTGTTGCCGGCACTGCTCTTGACCCTGACAGTATTGAAAGATCCGGCCCAGGGCTAAGGCATAACTGTTGATACGAGAAATGAGGAAATCATCTCCCAGGGGGCTGGGTGAATTCAATATCACACTGTTCACCTTGTCGGGAAACATATCTTGGACAATACGAGCCAACCTGGTACCATAGGACCCGCCTATCAAATTATATTTATCATAGCCCAGGTGAGACATCAACTTACCTACATCCCGGGCGTTTTGAAATGAGTTGTAATCAGCCAGGTTAATTCCCTGATCTTTGGCCTGTTTCCGGTATTTTTTCATTACCTCTCCTAACAGGCGCTGCTCCTGATCAATATCCGCATCGGAGGCTTGTACCTGGAAAATATCCTGTTCCATATTGGGCAATGCGGAAGAATAATTAATACCTCTCTGATCAAAGACCACCAGGTCCCTGGTCTTCAAGGTTGGACTTTGCATCCATTGCTTCAGGGCATTGGGTCCCAGGGCAGCACCACCAGGACCTCCAGTAAAGTAGATCACCGGGCCAGAATTTTCCTGCGTGGTTTCAGACTTTAGCACTACATAAGTAATCTGTATTTGTCTTCCTTCTGGCTGGTGGTGGTTTTCCGGAACTTGCAACTGACCGCACTCTACCCGGGGATTCCCTTTAAGATCTCCCAGAAAAGCACAGGGTTTGTCTGTATGAGTTGGATTAAAAGTTAACCAATGGAATAAGGCGATCAAAGGCAGTAGGCTCCACATGATAGATAGGTAATTGGTGGTATGTATAATATACGAATTCCCCGTTATCTAGTGGTCATGGATCTCTTTTTAACAGGAAAAAAGATCACAGGAAATAACACAGCCTGGAAGATGGCTATAACCACCCCAATTTGATCGGTTATCCCATGCGGTTCCCCCATAGAAAATAGAAGAGCTTGCAACAGAATAGGGAAAAGTAGTATTCCCGCCTTAATCCTATTGGATTTGCTCCAGGGAATAGAGTGACCCTCCTGCTTACGATCTTTCATTATTACTAAAACCATAAGCACTAAAGCCACAATGGCTAAAGGATAAACAATGGATTTCAAAGAAATATGCACATTAAGCGTGTCCCCATGGAACATGGTATCACCTGATTGGATTATTTCAAATATTAAATTGCCAAAGACGTGCAGCCACCACCAGACTAGCAGCATGTAAAATATGCTCCTGTTTGCCACCCAATAGGCCGCATAAAAAAGAAGGAGGTACAGCACCAGAAATACCAGTAAGACCAGGTAATCTGGTTGCAACCCTTCACTTGCTAAAGAAAACCCGAAATACCCCTGCCCCCAACGGTACGATGACCCGTCGAACAAACACCTTAATACCGGTAACCATACCAGCATGAAAGTGAAACCGCAAAAAACTAATAGGGCATTGACCAATGTGTTGTTTTTCCGGACTGCCAGGGATTTTATCATAATCGCATTTGGTTTTAAGATAAAATACGAATCACCCAGGCCCTGATGGTGAGGATCTGGCGAATTTGTGGTGAAAATCAGCTATTTGAAGCGAATAGGCTCCAATCTTTTAGTTGTGACAAGTAGGACTTTGATACCGGGAGCCAGACATCAGAGCTATGAAGCCTCAGGCGTACCTGTTGCTGATGCACCTTGACCTCATTGATTTGATCCATATTCACTAAAAAGGAGCGGTGACAGCGCTTTATGTTATGATCCTGAAGTTGTTGTTCCATACGTTTCAAGGTGGTGCGCATCAACAGTTTAAGGACCCTTTGATCCCGCAAATAGAAAATGGCTACATAATTATCCTGCGCCTCCAGGTACAAAAGATGTTGGGGCAGAACAGCCAACCGTTCACTACCATGGCTGGGTTCCAACCAGATGAGGTCATCAGCGCTGTCTGTTAGGGCAACTTCATAAGCCTGTACCGCCTGGTAGGAGTTGCGGTAACCAAAATACAGGCCCAACATGGTAATGGGGATAATACTCATCAAGGATACATCCCTGATGAATCCCCAATAGCTCGACCAACTCCAATCGTGAACATTACCCAGCCAATTGTAAAAGATGAAAGTAATGGTAGCTACCAAAATAAGCTCCAGGGCCAACCGCCCCACAAATAGCAACCGGCTGGGGGCTGGAAAGCACATTGGTGCTATGAAAAATTCGAAAAATGCCAAGGTAAGGGCGTTAACCACCCCAAAACCGGTAGCACTCACTATTAATTGCAACCCAATACGGTGTGTGGGGTCGTAATTATTTACCCCAAACGGTTGAAAAATGAGCAGAAAAAAGGGAGTGAACAAGAGAATAAAGCCCACTAGAAAAAATCTATCCCGATTGGAACTCAGGGCCATTGTGGGGGACTTCCAATAATTATTGGTGGGTTTGAGGGGCACTTTCATTGATTATCCGGAATATATCTATATGACTACTCAAACACAGATGCGGTTGCATGTAGGGTGGCTAGAAGTTTCAATAGTGCAAGTTTTTATTAAAATTATTAAAAAAATGTAATTAATTATATTAAATATTATTATATTTATATTTTATAACCCTAATACTCTTAAAATACTTATTTATGAAAAAGTTTAACTACCTATTCGTAGCCGGATTTACCGTATTTTTCCTGGCCTGCGAGGACAATTCTGAGTCATTCGATAATATTGCCCTGGGTGAAGACCCTCCAGGAGTAGAATGTGAAATTGACCACAGGACTCAAACTCCTGGTGGTTGGGGTGCTCCCGCGGCCGGTAATAATCCCGGAACCATCAGAGACGCCTATTTTGATGCGGTTTTCCCAAATGGACTAACTGTTGGCTGCGCCGCCGGATATAGCCTTACTTTGACTTCAGCAGCCGAAGTTGAGGCCTTCCTCCCTAGCGGAGGGAAACCTGAAGCCCTGGACCAGGATTATCTGGATCCCGGTATAAGTTTGAAAAATTCCTTGGCCAGTCATATTGTGGCCCTGAAACTATCCAGCGAGATTGATCACTACCTACCAGATTTTGGAGGAGCAGAATATCTACTATGTGATCTGCGCATTTGTGATGGAGATTTTGCCGGAAAAAAAGTTCAGCAGATTCTTAACCAGGCTAACAAAGCTCTGGGAGGATGTTCTTCTAACACAACAGTTGAAGAAGCCTATGACATCATTTCAAGCATCAATGAGAACTTCGTAGATGGCGAGATTGACAACGGCTATCTCTGCTGTACTAAAGATGTAACTAAAGACGACGACCAAGAAATTTAGTCAGACTAATAAAAAAAAGGAGGAATCGATTCCTCCTTTTTTTTTATCTATAAATTCCCTATGGGTACATTTTTGGTACTCCATGCATGGATTCATTTCCGCATAAGGGATACCGGCCAGCTCACCCCTATCAATCCTGTTAGCATCAGTCCCGAAAAGAAAAGCAAGCCTTCATGAATTGCTCCGGCGGCCCCAAGTAATGGGGGCAACACCAGGTAAAGCTCACTTCCGATGATACCGGTTACAAATAGAACCAATCCGGTCTTGGAAATAAAAGATTGCATAGACAGAAGCCCCATTTGCAAAAACCATCCTAAAAGGAATAGGGTTATAAAGCCTAAAAAGACCAAATGCAGGTACCCGATAGAAAAATTCCTTACTTGATAAGCCAAATCAGCAATTTCCGGTATAGCAGACAGCGCTTGCAACAGGATCTTCATCGTAAATGCCAGCAAGGCTAATTCTACACAAGCCCTGGACCAAGGGGTTAGTATGCTGCGGAGTTCCCTTTTCAATTTGCTTAACAGCAGATACAAAAAGATTAAAGCAGCAACTTGCGTAACAGCAGCCGCATAGCCAATTACATATACCCAGAACGGAGGATGGATCCACAGAGCTGACAAGGCGAAAGCTGGTATGCAAGAACCCGTCATTAACCAGAAAAAATATTTACTGGTGGCATTGTCAAGACTGATCTCTCGATTTTCAACTATCCAAAACCACATTCCCAAAAAAGCAAAACTGATCCATCCATTGTACTGAAAGTGCAAATAGTAATAGATGGACAGATCATACCAATGGCTATTGGAAAAACCCTGGGAAATGATCACCCCCAGAGCAAACGGGCCCAGCGATGACAACAACAGGAAGACCAAACTCCAGCGGAGGAATTTAGTGGAATAGATGTAGGTAGCCTTAAGAGCTTTAAGTTGGCGAGTCAACAGGTAGACAAAATAAAAGCTAAGTAGAATGTGCAGGGTAGAGAACAGAATGGACCATAAAGCATAACCCATCAAAGGAAATGTGACCAACATCCCTAACACTGTCAGTTGAAAAAACCAGAATAAGATCTGATAGAGGACGGGTATTGACTTCTGCTTTTGAAATAACATCCACACCAGCCCGGCGAATAATGCATTAAAAACCCATCCCAGCAGCATGATATGAGAATGAGCGTGCAAGAAATACTTGTAATTCATTCCGCTAACCGGATTCAGGATATGCAGTCTCAGCAAAAAACCTAAAGCTGCGGCTATTACCAAGAATGCCAGTGAAACACTAACCCACCGTTGGACAGTTGATCTGATATCTGCTGGTTTTAGTTGAAAAACCCACCTAATTTAATGTTCTGAGCGCATCTATGAAACACTACAGTCCAAAGCTAGTGATAAAATGCCTCAGGATATTCTACCAATCCTTGTAGATCCTCCATGGGCTGGTCGGTCAGGGGCAGCACCATGCAATTCTTGGCGGGGGCTTCAAAGGGAAAGGTAATGTGGTATTTACTGCTGGACTGGTAGCCGAACCTGGGGTAATAGTTTTCATATCCGATCAGCACCACCGCCCTGAATCCTAACTCCCTGGCAATTTCATGTGCCCTATTTACCAACATACCTCCTATCCCCCTTCCCTGATAGAAAGGGT
>JAOTYN010000079.1 GCA_029861825.1 Cyclobacteriaceae bacterium | reverse complement strand
TATGGGTATTACAGCGAATATCCTCACCCAACAACATGGCCTTAGCCGCTACCACCATAGAAGCGTAGGCATGATAGCAGGCATCAGTAAAGTGATGTTGTTGCTTAGCTTCTTGAGCGAATTGCAACTTCTCATGGGCATCCACCAATATAGTACCTACCATATCAAAACTGACACCAGCACATTCTCCCACTCCTATTTCCGGAATAAACGTTTCACTGTGACCCCAGTCTATATATTCGGAATCCTGGATATGTTCCAGACCTGCTAAGGGCTTCAGTAGGTCGTAAAAGTATCTTTTGCCCCTGCGCTGTACATAGCGGTTGAAATACTCCCCTTCCACACTGCTATCTTTATAATCGTCCAGCAATAGCCTCAAGGCTTGAGGAATTCTCTTAGTAGGGAGTTTTATGACCTTCTCCGCTATATAACCCTGGCCCTGCAGATCTACCCCACCACCCAATACTACTTGCAGCGCCGGCACCACCAGGGCTCCGTTCTTGATAGAGCTGCCGTGAAATCCAATATTAGCGGCCATATGTTGGCCACATGAGTTCATACAACCGCTGATCTTAATATTGATCTGGGATTCTAGCAGCAAGTGAGGATACTCCGTACGTATCACGCGCTCCAATTCTTGGGCAATTCCCGTGCTATTAGTGACCCCTAGGTTACAGGTGTCGGTCCCGGGACAAGCAGTAATGTCCGCTATGGTATCGAAGCCCGTTTCTGCCAGGCCCAGGTTATCCAAGGCCTGAAATACCTGTGGCAGATTTTGAGGGTGTATATGCCTTAAAACTAAGCCTTGGTTAACGGTTACCCGGATATCATCGGCAGCGTATTTTAAAACAATATCCGCCAAAGCCCGGGCTGTGGGTGCCTTAATGTTGCCCAGTTGCAGTTTGATGTTAACGGCGTAATACTGCGGTTGTTTTTGTTGGAAGACATTGGTAGTGCACCATAACTGATATTTTTCCTGATCTTTGATATTAATTTCGGAAGTCGCCCGGTAATCACGGGGTTCAGCCTGAGGAACATTGTTTATGTCAATCTCTACGGTTTGCGATGCCAAACCTGCCATCTCATCTTCGGTCAATTCCAGAAACCTCTGTAGGCCTATACCCCGTTTTTCATCCAGTAAGAATTTCATGCGCGCCTTCAGACGTTTCTCTCGTTCTCCATACCGATCAAAAACCCTTAATGCTGCCTCCTTAAAGGGAATGATCCTGTTAACCGGAAGAAATTCATAAACGGTTCTGGCGATAAAGGCCTGAGCGCCCAGCCCTCCTCCTACTACTACTTTGAAACCCTTCTGGCCTGACTTCACTCTGGGTATGAATCCAAAATCATGAAAGTAAGTGTAGGCCGAATCCCGTTCACTGGAGGAGAAAGCTGATTTTACTTTTCTCCCCATGTCCTGACAAATAGGATTTCGCAGGAAATATTCGAACATAGCCTGGGCATAAGGAGAAATATCAAAAGGCTCCTGAGGATCAATGCCCGCATAAGCCGATCCCGTAATATTGCGAACGGTGTTACCGCAAGCCTCCCTAAGGGTCAGGCCCACCTCTTCCAATTCCTCCCAAATTTTTGGAGCGTCGTCCAATTTCACATAATGTAACTGTATACATTGACGAGTGGTAGTATGCAGGTTTCCGTTGGTGTATTTTTCCGAAATATCGGCTATACGTCCTAGTTGTTGGGCCGTCATGCGGCCAAAGGGGATCTTAATGCGGAACATTTGTACTCCTAACTGTCGCTGCCCATACACCCCTCTGGTTAACCTGAAAGCCTTAAATCGCTCCTCCGGGATCTTACCGGTTTTAAATTCATCAATTTTGTGCTGTAACTCCAAGATATCCTGGTCGGCAGCAGCCGATATGTTCTCGGTTTTAGAAAAGGTCATTATTGATCGTATTTAAGTTTCTAACAAATGAAAAAAAAAGAGCTCCTCGGTTCCGGGGAGCTCTTTGGTTTTGATAAATATCAACAACTAAAGTAGGCCATATAGTTTTCCCCGGAATACGCGAAATTGCATACAACAACAGCAACAACAATTAGCCATCTGTTGAGTTGGGGTAATGAATATATGGGTTCTTGATCTCATACTGTCACTGGGTTATTTCAAACGCGCTATTCTGTAAAATGATTCATTTAAGCAATTTTTTTCTCTTTGGAAGCCAATAAGGCTCCCACAATATCTTCTAAAATGTCGTTCACATTTTCCAGACCTACAGAAATCCTGATCAATCCCGGCTGGATCCCTACCCGCAGCCTTTCTTCTTCGGTGAGTTTGCTGTGGGTAGTACTGGCAGGGTGGGTTACGGAAGTACGAGTATCTCCCAGATTGGCCGTCAGAGATAACATACTTAAGTGATCCTGAAACTTAACTGCTCTTTGGTAGCCTCCGGAAACCACGAAGGTGACCAGGGCGCCCCCATAGCGCATCTGCTTTTTGGCCAATTCCTGCTGAGGATGTGATTTCAGAAATGGGTACTTAACAGATTCAAGTTCTTCATGATCTTCCAGGTATTCCGCAATTTTGTGGGCATTATCACAATGTTTTTCCATCCTTACCGGAAGAGTTTCCAAACTTTTGGAAAGCATCCACCCATTAAAGGGAGACAATGCCGGTCCGGTGTGCCTGGTAAAAAAACGTATTTCCTTGATCAAATCTTCATCGCCAACAATAGCTCCTCCGATAGTTCGGCCCTGACCATCAATAAATTTGGTAGCAGAATGGGTAACCAAGTGCGCACCAAAATCGGTAGGTTGCTGTAAATAAGGCGTGGCAAAACAATTATCTATGTTCAAAATAAGGTCATGACGGGCGGCCAGTTTACCCAACCAGGAAAGATCAATGATATCCAATCCCGGATTGGATGGAGTTTCCGCAAAGATCATGCGGGTACGGCTGTTTATTTGTGTCTCCCAAGTTTCCGGCTTGTCAATATCCACGTAGGTATGTTCTATTCCCCACTTGGGAAATACTTGGGTAAATAGTTGATGGGTGGAACCGAAGATCGACCTGGATGCCAAGACGTGATCTCCTTTTTTCAATAAGCCTGCCATACTGCTGAACATAGCGGACATTCCGGATGCTGTGGCTACTCCAGATTGTGCTTTTTCCAGCAGGCACAATTTCTCGATGAACTCATTGTTATTGGGATTTGAAAATCGCGTGTAGATATTCCCCTCCAGTTCATCGGCAAACATGGCTCTGGCCTGCTCGGCATTCTCAAAGGTAAATGACGAGGTTAAGTACAAAGGAGTAGAATGTTCCCTGAAACCACTCTGTTTGCTTTGAGTACGAATTGCCTTTGAGGCAAAATGTTTGTAATTGCTCATCTTAGTGGACCAACTCCTTTTTTAAAACGCCATTTAAACTGCTAATGGTTTCCTGTACAGATGAAATATCCACGATGGCTATCCCTTGCTGATCCGCATAATCCTGTAAAGACCACAAATGGCTCAACGAAATAGTACCCAGTACAAAGCCACCGTTTTTTAATCGGCCCTCGCTCCAAATTTTATGGAACTGGAACTCCTCCAATTGACTTGGCTGCCTGAATCTTAAATAGATGGGCACCTTTATTTTGTTATCTATGAAATGACCTGCCCCCGATGATAACTTTGGATAGTCATAGGTTTGATGCTTTAGCACTGCATGCAAATCCGCTATTACCGAAGCCGCTGTGGGGTGGCTGCCGGCTCCCTTCCCGGTGTACAAGTGTGAATCGCTGTAGGCACCCTGGACCAGAACTCCATTGTACTCTTCTTCTACCTGCCAAAGTGGGTTCTCATTATTTACGAATGCAGGCATCACATAGGCTCGCACACCTGGATTCTTCAAGGCACCCCGCGCCACCAATTTGATTCTTAAACCCCTGGACCGGGCAAAGGCAAAATCTTCCTCACCTAAATGATGAATACCCAAGTTCACCAAGCTCTGGGGGGTAGTGATCACACCAAATCCATGAGCAAGCAAGATCACCAATTTGTTTAAGCTGTCAAATCCGCCCACATCCAACCTGGGATCGGTTTCAGCAAATCCCAAATCCTGCGCCAAGCTTAAAGCCTGTTGGTAGCTGATCCCTTCTTTCTCGATTTTAGAAAGGATGAAATTGCTGGAACCGTTGAATATACCAGAAATCTGGTGCAAGGGCTCGCCTGTATAAAAGCTGTCAACGGTATTAACTATGGGTATACTGCCGCAAACGGCCGCTTCATATCTAAGGGCGTTTTGAGGGTTTCTCAACAGTAGAAGCTCCTCAAAATGCTCTGCCACCATCTTTTTATTGGCGGTAACCACCTTCTTCCCCTGTAGTAAGGCATTCTTCACAATACTAAAGGCCTCTTCAGCATCATCGATTAATTCTACGATGACATCAATATCAGGATTGTCCAATAGATCCTGCGGGCAGAAGGTAAAACGGTCCTTTGGCAGTGTCCTGGGCTTGCTGGTGTCCTTTACGCAAATACCTATAATTTCCATAGGCAGCTGTTGCTGCTGCAGGATGTCGTAGAATCCCTGACCCACACAACCAAATCCGAACAATCCGATTTTAATATTATCCATTAGCAGATAGTGGTTTTGAATCTTCTGTATTTAGCCCATTCAGTATAGATGAAAGTTGCTCCAATTCTAACAGAAAGCCGTCGTGGCCGTAGTGAGAATCAATCTCATGGTACTCCGACCTCCGAATATGCATGGCTAAAAATCGCTGTTCTGAAAGCGGAAACAAGATATCTGACCTGATACCGATTATTTTAGTATTGGCTTCAATGATATTTAGGGCATTAGTCAGGCTATCCCGGTTACGGCCCAAATTGTGGGAATCCATAGCCTTAGATAAATACCAATACGTATAAGCATTGAATCGTTTATATAATTTCTCACCCTGGTACTGTTGGTAAGAAGAGGCTTTGAACTGGTCGACAATATGATGGCCATCTTCGCTTTGAGTGCCTAAGTAGCTTTGATAGCTGCGATAGGAAAGCAAAGCTGCCGCCCGTGCCGCTTTCATGCCTACCATACCAGCCTGGTCATGTGGCTCACCCCAGCTGGGATCAGTCTCAATGGCCATGCGTTGGGTCTCGTTAAAGGCCACTCCCCAAGGACTGTGCACAGCATTCGAGGCTACAATCACCAGGTTCCGAACAATTCCGGGGTTCACTATACTCCATTCCAATGCCTGCTGACCACCCATTGACCCGCCAATTAGGGTATGGATGCCGGTAATACCCATATGTACCCTAAGCAGATCAAAGGACCTTACAATATCGCGGTTGGTCAATAACGGGAATTCCGCATAGTAGGGTCTTCCGGTAGCGGGATTTTGCGACAATGGACCTGTGGACCCATAGCAGCCTCCCAGCATGTTAACACAGATGACAAAGTAGTGCCTGGGGTCAAACTGGCGTTCAATCAAGCCCGACCACCAATCGCTAAAATCAGAGTTGGCCGTTAAGGCATGGCATACCCAAACCACATTATCCCTGGAAGCATTCAAACTACCAAGAGTGGAATATTGCAGATTAAATCCCGGCAATATTCCACCTTGCTCAAGTTGAAAGTCTTCTGAAAATGTGAATTGGGGTTGTTCCATAGGATTAAACCGAAGCTGCTGCGAAAACTTTTTCAAAGGCTTGCTGCAAATCCTTTTTGATGTCCTCGATATGCTCTATTCCCGCAGATATCCTGAGCCCGTTCGGGGCCACGCCGGCGTCCAACTGTTCCTGCTCAGATAGCTGCTGGTGGGTGGTGGAAGCGGGATGAATGATTAGGGTTTTGGCATCTCCAACATTGGCCAGATGGCTCACTAGCTGTAAGCTGTTCACGAATCGCTCGGCATTTTCCTGTCCCCCTTTGATTTCGAAAGTGAGTACCCCACCATACCCCCTCTTCAGATACTTTTGAGCCAGGTCGTGGTAAGGGCTGGATGCCAGCCCAGGATACGATACGCTTTCCACCAACTCGTGCGCTTCCAACCATTGTGCTAGTTCCAAAGCATTTTGAACGGTCCGTTCCACACGTAAGGACAGGGTTTCTAATCCTTGAAGAAACAAGAATGCATTAAAGGGGCTTACCGCCGGACCAAAGTCCCGCAAGCCTTCTACCCTAGCTCGTATTATAAAAGCAATATTTCCAAAAGGGCCGTCTGTTCCGAAAACTTCCCAAAATTTCAATCCGTGATAGCCTTCAGAGGGCTCGGTGAATTGAGGATACCGGCCATTACCCCAGTTGAAATTGCCTCCGTCCACAATAACGCCTCCTATACTGGTACCATGCCCGCCAATCCACTTGGTAGCTGAGCTTACCACTACATGTGCCCCATGTTCCAAAGGACGGAATAAATATCCGGCGGCCCCAAAGGTATTGTCAACGATCAAGGGTAAGTCGTGGTCTTTTGCCACCTGAGCAATAGCCTCGAAATCCGGAATATTGAACTCGGGGTTACCTATGGTCTCCAGGTAAATTGCTTTGGTATTGCTATCGATGAGATCCGCGAAACTTTGGGGATTATCATCTTTGGTAAATCGAACCTCTACTCCCAACCTCTTAAAAGCAACCTTGAACTGATTATAGGTGCCCCCATACAAATGGCTGGTTGAAATAAAATTATCGCCGTTTTGTAGAATATTGTTAAGAGCAATGAACTGTGCAGCCTGACCGGAAGCCGTCGCCAGGGCTGCAGCTCCTCCTTCCAGGGCGGCCACCCGCTTTTCCAATACATCCGTGGTGGGATTCATGATACGGGTGTAAATGTTACCAAATTCCTTTAGAGCGAAGAGATTTGCTCCATGCTCGGAATCCTTAAAAGTGTAACTAGTAGTTTGATAGATAGGGACTGCTCTGGAGCGCGTGGTTTCATCTATTTCTTGCCCTGCATGTAATTGCAGAGTTTCATATCGCAGATCAGACTGTTCGGACATAATAGTTTTTTTTAAATTTTAAAATGATTGAAGTATGGCATTGCTCTTATGGAACCTCCTTGGAGCCAAAAGGAATTATTTAGCAGCTACAACAGCAAGCTGAGGCAAATACTGAATAATAACATATAGTGGGCTGAGCGCCAATACCGATAAGGATGTTTGTTTCGTTTGTCATAGCAATTAACTTATAGTTCCCCTGAGGGCAGGAATTGGCACCTTCCTACATGCGTTGGTGGTTGCCAGAGGGTCTTTGAGCCTGTTCTCTCACCTCTTCTGTATAAATCAATCGCTTTGAAAGGCAATTGATATTGCAAATGTAACGGTATGCTATTCACAAAACCAAACCATTTTTAATATTTGTTGCTTAACCCGTCAATAATGAAAGTCTCACAAATACGACACGGGCTATTAATCAGTTTTTACGAATTTGATAGTCCCAGGTTTTAAATTATTACCGGCCAGGACCAATTCTCTGAAAATTTGGTTGCCCATACCTACACCTAGGTGCTTCAATTTTTTGCTTTAAGATATTTGGCTTAAGCAATAAATAATCATACATTAAAAACCCTTAAAAATTACTTGATGAGGAAATTCTGGAAATGGGTGAAATACATCGGGGGCAGTTTGATCTTGCTGGGTATCGGCAGTTACTTTGTGTTTCAGATCTATTTTTGGGTTCTGAATAAAAGGGCAAAAGGCCAACTCGAAAAAAAGCACACTTTAACCGAACAGGGTTATGCATACCGTGATCTTAACAACAATGGCATCCTGGATCCCTATGAAGATTCACGCAACCAGGTAGATCTTAGAGTCGATGATCTATTGGGACAAATGACATTACGCGACAAGGTGGGTATGTTGTGGCATCCGCCTATTGGAGTGGGTAAAAAAGGCAAGGTCTTGGGAAAGCCTGCACTCATGAATCCGGCCTCAACCTACGACGCTATCATCAATCAAAAGATCCGGCATTTCAATCTCTTTACCGTACCTCGCACTAAGCACTTGGCATCATGGTATAACGCCATTCAAAAAATTGCCGAGCAAGACCGGTTGGGTATCCCCATTACTATCAGTTCCGATCCTAGGCATGGTATCAAAAATTTCCTGGAACAGGATATTCTGGGTGGTGATTTTTCTAAATGGCCTGAACCCTTGGGTCTTGCGGCCATTGGAGATTCCAGTTTTATGGTACATTTCGCGGAGATTGCCAATAAAGAATTACGAGCAGTGGGCATCCGTACCGCGCTTCATCCCATGGCCGACCTGGCAACCGAACCCCGTTGGGCACGCATAAACGGCACTTTCGGGGAAGATGCTGATCTGGCATCCAGGCTCATCGCTGCCTACATCAGGGGGTTTCAGGGTGAAGAACTCAACGCCTCCAGTGTAGCTTGCATGACCAAACACTGGCCTGGTGGCGGTCCTCAAAAGGATGGTGATGACGCGCATTTCTCATATGGTAAAGACCAAGCGTATCCTGGGGATAATTTTGAATACCATCTAAAACCTTTTGCAGCCGCTCTCAAAGCCGGAACCGCTATGATCATGCCCTACTACGGAATCCCCGAGGGACAAACTTCCGAAGATGTAGGGATGAGTTTCAACAAAGAAATCATACAGGACTTGTTGCGCTCGCAATATGAGTACGACGGAATCGTATGCTCGGACTGGGGCATTTTGGAAGGATTTTCTTTTGCGGGCCTGGAAATAATCGAAGCCAAGGATTGGGGAGTTGAAAACCTGACTGTTGAGCAAAAGATTGCCAAGTCACTGGATGCCGGGATAGATCAGTTTGGCGGAAATGCCAACATAAAGGAACTGCTGCAGCTGGTCGAATCCGGTGAGATCCCTGTAACACGATTAGATGAATCGGTCCGCAGGTTGCTAAAAGCTAAGTTTAAGCTGGGGCTGTTCGATAATCCTTATGTAGATGTTGTGGAAGCGGAAAAGATAATTGGCAACTCCGCTCATCAGGAAGCTGCTGACCAAGCCCAGCGAAAATCCATTGTGCTGTTGAAAAACGATTCTCAGGAAAAAGGTAAAATATTACCCCTGATATCCGATGTTAAAATGTACCTGGAGAATGTTGATCCGGAGATCGCCGCTAACTATGGCCGGGTGATGGAAAATGTGGAAGATGCAGATATAGCAGTGCTTCGACTACAAACACCCTGGGATCAACGTGATGATGACTTTGTTGAGCAGTTTTTTCATCAAGGTGATTTAGATTTCGATCCTGAAGAACGGGCCAGGCTCTTGGGCATAATGAACCGCATCCCTACGGTACTATGCATTTATGTGGATCGCCCTCCAGTAATGCCGGAATTAAATGGGGCAGCGGCAGGAGTACTGGCTGAGTTTGGCGCTTCCGATGAGGCGGTAATGGACGTCATATTTGGTCGATTCAACCCACAAGGTAAATTACCCCTGGAAATACCTTCTTCCATGGAAGCAGTGAAATCCCAAAAAGAGGATGTACCCTACGATTCTCCAAATCCCCTTTATAAATTTGGCTTTGGTTTGAGTTATTAAACGATCCATCAATATGAAAAACCTTTGGCTTTGCCTGGGCATACTTACTTTTTATGCCTGTAAAAACACCAACCCAGAAAATTTTAATGCAGATGATCTTTCTCTGACCTGGACGGTAGTAGAAAATCAGGGCGGGACCTTTGAATGTTCCTGGACCCTGGAGAATCAGGGTAGTTATGTATGGGGAGATCATGGGTGGTCACTTTATTATAACCAAATAGCTGGAGTTCCCTTACCTGAAAGTTTACCGGAACAAGTGATGGTCACCCAGATTAGCGGTACCTTTTACAGCATCCAACCAGCGGCAGGATTCGAACTGCGACCTGGTGATGCCGTCACTTTCAACTATCAATGCGCTGGCAATGCCATCAAGATTTCCGATGCTCCCACTGGTCTTTATATGATCTTTGAAGGGCAACCTGAAGCCCAGGTGCTAAACCACTACCATATCGGAGATTTCAGTGATCCCAAACAGATCAATCGTTCATCTCAGGACCTGGTCCCCATTCCCACGGCGCGGGTACGCTATGAACAAAACGAAAACCTAAGTCTAATGGCCGGCGAAAATCTCTCTCCCATCATACCTACTCCCTGGAAAATTAACAGCAACGGCCATAAATTAACCATCGATCAAGACCTACGGATATCCTATACACAAGGCTTAGCAGAGACGGCACAACTGCTGGCGGGGAAACTAGAAACACTCGGACATGGTGTGGAACTGTTGCAGGATGAACAGGAAGCGGATATAAAATTGATCCTTTCAGCGGAAACCAGTGAAAATGAGGAAGGCTATTCCATGACAGTCAATAACCAAGGGATTGCCATAACAGCTACCGGAAGAGCCGGCATATTCTATGGGTGTCAGAGTCTGCTGGCAGTTTGGCCCACTGAGGAGGGGACAAAAAAAGAAATAGCAGGCCTGGAAATAATCGACAAGCCCCGCTTCTCATACAGGGGCATGCATCTGGATGTGAGCCGGAATTTCCACAAACCTGAGGCCGTAAAAAAATTGATGGATATAATGGCCTTCTACAAATTGAATAAATTCCATTTCCACCTTACCGACGATGAGGGCTGGCGCCTGGCCATCAAAGGTCTCCCAGAACTGACAGAGGTGGGAGGCGCCAGAGGACACACAGAAAATGAATTAGATCACTTGCGTCCCGCCTACGGATCCGGTCCCTTTAGTGAGGACAATCACGGGACCGGTCACTATAGCAGACAAGACTTCATTGACATACTGCAATATGCTCATGCCCGCAATATCGAAGTGATACCGGAAATTAATTTCCCCGGACATGCACGGGCTGCCATTAAATCGATGGAAGCCCGGGAGTGGCGATTGCAGAACGATTCTACAGTCAACCAGCCTTCTTTCTTGTTAAGCGATCCTCAAGACAGCTCCATATACAAGTCTGTTCAAGGCTATGATGATAATGTGATATGTGTTTGTAAAGAATCAGTTTACCGGTTTATCGAATTTGTGATCTCGGATATCGTAAGTATCTATCAGGAAGCCGGCGTACCTTTAAATATCGTCCACACCGGGGGGGATGAAGTCCCAGCCGGCATATGGGAGAAATCCCCGGATTGCGCCGCGTTACTGGCTGCCTCTCCGGATCTAGGGTCCGTGGCAGACCTGCCCAATTACTTTTTGAAACGATATCATGAGATCCTTAGTCAACACGACTTGATCACCGCGGGATGGGAAGAGATTGCTATGCACCGTGTAGAAGCGGAGGTAGGAGGTGAAGATGACCCTCTCAGTTCACGCAGTATTATGGTACCCAACCCTGAGTTTGTGGACGCGAACTTTCTAGCCTATGTATGGCTTTCCATTTGGGGAGTGGCAGGTGAAGATCTGGCATACCAATTGGCAAACCGGGGTTATAAAGTGGTTATGAGCAACGCCAGCAATTTATACTTTGATTTTGCCTACGATAAAGACCCTGAGGAACCGGGCTTATACTGGGCAGGCCTGGTGGGTACCCGGCAACCTTTTGAGCTGACCCCCCTAGACGTGCTGAAGACCGGCAATAAGGATATAATGGGACATCCTTTATCGATGGATAACTATGCAGGTTATGAGAAGCTCACCGAAGAAGGTCGAAAAAACATTCTGGGGATCCAGGGTCAACTGTGGAGTGAAACCGTAAAAGGTCCGC
>JAOTYN010000494.1 GCA_029861825.1 Cyclobacteriaceae bacterium | reverse complement strand
TAGATAATATCATATTCATCTCCATTATTACCGGCCGACTTCCTCAGCAGTTACAAGAAAGGGCGCGTGTTATAGGAATAGGCCTGGCCCTGTTGATCAGAATTGCTTTGTTATTTGCTATTACCTGGCTAATCAGAGCTAATGATCCACTATTCACGATTTTCGATTTCGGATTTACACTCAGAGATCTCATTCTTATAGCCGGCGGTTTATTTTTGATCTACAAAAGCACCACGGAAGTCCACGAAAAATTGGAAGGAGCGGAAGAAAGTGAAACTGGCAAGGCCTCCCTGGGATTTACTGCTGCAATATTTCAGATCATCCTGCTGGATATCGTATTTTCTTTTGATTCTATCCTTACGGCCATAGGGCTGGTGGAAAGTGTGCTCATCATGGTGTTGGCGGTTATCATATCCATGGTGGTTATGCTGTTGTCTGCCACCCGTATCAGTAACTTTATCCATAAACATCCCACGGTTAAGATGTTGGCTCTTTCGTTCCTGTTAATGATCGGAGTGCTTTTGATGTTGGACGGCTTCCATCAACATGTTCCCAAAGGCTACGTTTATTTTGCCATATTCTTCAGTCTGGGAGTAGAAGTACTGAACATAAAAGTTCGCAAGAGGGCTGTGCAACCGGTGCACTTAAAACAAAAGTTGAAAGAGAATCCGGATCAAACTACCACCTGATACTTAAGCGCAATTGAATCCAGAATACCGGAGACCTCTGCAGCATCGTTAGCCTCCACCAGGGAGGTTCGAAAAGGCTTGAAGTGTGGTAGTCCCCGGAAGTAGCTGGTATAATGCCGTCTCATCTCAAATATACCCTGACGAGGTCCTTTCCAAGACAATGAGAATTCCAGGTGTTTCTTAACCACGGCAATTCGTTCCTCCAGAGCAGGTGGAGCCAATAACTCACCGGTCTTGAGATAATGTTTGATCTCCCGGAAGATCCAGGGATACCCTATTGCCGCCCGGCCGATCATGATACCGTCCACCCCGTATTTATGGCGGTATTCCAGGGCTTTTGCGGGAGCGTCAATATCGCCATTACCAAATATGGGCAGGTGGATGTCAGGGTGATTTTTCACCTCCGCTATGTGATCCCAATTGGCCTCCCCCTTGTACATTTGTTTGCGCGTGCGTCCGTGAATGGTTAGGGCTTGCACTCCCACATCCTGGAGTCTCTTGGCTACTTCCACAATCTGGATGGTATGGTCGTCCCAGCCTAAACGGGTTTTGACGGTTACCGGCAAATCCACCCGGTCCACAATCTCCTTGGTCATTTGCTGCATTTTGGGCAAATCCAGCAAAATGCCTGCTCCTGCCCCCCGACAGGCTACTTTTTTTACGGGACACCCATAGTTGATATCCACAATCTCAGGTTGTGCGGCCTCCGCGATGGCCGCTGCCTGCCGCATAGAGTTGATCTTATCACCAAATATTTGGATTCCAATGGGACGTTCGTAGTCATAGATATCCAGCTTTTGCACACTTTTACGGGCATCACGTATCAAACCCTCGGAGCTGATGAACTCAGTATACATGAGATCGGCCCCATTTTCCTTGCATACAGCGCGGAACGGGGGATCGCTAACATCCTCCATAGGGGCTAGTAAAAGGGGAAATTCCCCGATATCCAAGTTTCCTATTTTAACCAATTATATTTAGTATTTTGGCGTAAATTTACTTCAATATGGGTAATATTGAAAACGATTTGATGTTATCCCGACATCAAAAACCCTGGTTGTCCTTACTATCCGTAATCCTATTGGCAATCGGTGGACTGCTGGTAGGACAGTCAATCGGCATGGGAATTGTTGCTTACGCCTATGATCTCGGCCTAGAAGAGATCCTATCGGGAATAACCGGTCTCTCGGAAGATTTTAAAATTCCCATATATATAATCCAGGGATTCTCTGCGCTTTTTGCCTTTATTCTGGCTCCCCTCTTTTACCTCTATGTTATGGAAAAGAAAGGGGTATCCATCCTGAGTCCGCTTAGTATTAAAAGCGCCATGCCCTTGCTACTGGCGGTATTGATTGCCATAGTGTTTATTCCCGTAAGCTTTAAAGTTATGGAGTGGAACACTCAGTTGTCACTGGGAGAATGGGCCACTGAGCAGGAAGAAAATTTGGAGGAAGTAACCCGTTTATTGACCAACATGGATGGTTTTGGCCAGTTCCTGTTGGCTATGTTGGTGATCGCAATAGTACCGGCAGTAGGCGAAGAACTACTTTTTCGAGGCCTCATTCAAAATAAGCTGCAGGCCTGGACCCTGAATGCCCATGTTGCGATCTGGTTGACTGCCATTATGTTCAGTGCCATGCACCTGCAGTTCTACGGCTTTATTCCCCGTATGCTGTTGGGGGCACTTTTCGGCTATCTTTATTTCTGGTCGGGGAATCTGATCCTGCCAATTGTGGCGCACTTCGTGAATAACGGCTTTCAATTGATTATGCTCTATATCTATCAAAGCCGACTTACAGAACTCAACATCGATGAGGTGGAACAGGTGCCTTGGCCGGTATTTATCACTACATCTTTGATCGCTTTGGCCCTCATTTATTACTTTAGGAGGCATTTTAATGAACGTCACCCGGCTAGTCACAAATGGCAGCGGGTATTCTCCACTGACAAGACCCATCAGGCGGAGATCGTTAAAGCAGTATTGGATGATAACCATTTGGACCCGGTAATTATTAACAAGAAAGACAGCGCATACGACCGGTTTGGCGACATTGAAGTACACGTTATCCATGAAAATGTAATGCGCGCTCGCCAAATCATCGACAACGAAATCAACTTTGAGTAAATATTCCGACCTACCCATTAGAATAATAGCTGCGGTCATTGGCGCGGTAATAATTGTAGGTGGCCTGCTTTACGGCGCCACTACTTATTTTGTGGTATTCCTGGGGATCAGCATACTCACGCTTTGGGAGTACTATAAAATAGTAGGTCACCAAGAATCCATACCCTTGAAATTTCTAGGTACTCTTTGGGGTGCCGGATTAGTCAGCTTGAGCTATGGAGCCCTCACCCAACAACTTCCCTGGTCTGCATTACTGGTCTTGGCGCCCATCGGTTTTCTAATCTTTAT
>JAOTYN010000078.1 GCA_029861825.1 Cyclobacteriaceae bacterium | reverse complement strand
GTAGTATTTGTCTTGCATGAACAGCTCCCGAAGATCGTGGTTATAGGCGGCTTCCCCATAAGTAAGCTCCCCGAAAACTCCCTGCTGAGCCATATTGAGCAACCACAGTTCTTCATCACCGTAGCAAACATTTTCCAGCATCATACAGTTTTTCCGGGTCTGCTCGGCGGTATTGATAAGGTCCCAGGTGTCCTCCAGGTTGGTGACCAAAGGCACTTCTACCGCTACATGCTTACCTTGTTCCATAGCGTATTTGGCCATGGGTGCGTGTAACAGCCAGGGAGTGATTACCAGTACTAAGTCCAGGTCGTCCCGCTCTACCAGCTCCTTCCAGGAATCTTCCTGACCAGAGTAGGTGGTGGGTTTCTGCTTATTGGTTTCTTTTAAGGAGGCCAATGCCTCATTTACTTTTGATTCCCGGATATCACAAATAGCTACGATTTTGGCTTTGGGAAACAGAGCATCCTGTAAGCGTACATGACCCTGTCCTCGCATACCCAGGCCTATAACGCCCACTCTTACTTGTTTTATGGGCTCTACCCGTAACCCCATAACAGTGCTTCCCATGGCCTGGGGCAGTGTTGCTATTCTTGAGTTGAATTCTTCCGCAGTTACTGCCGTTCCAAAACCTAAGCCTAAAAAAGACCCGGCGGCCAAGGATTTTTTTAGAAAGCTTCTCCTGTTATCCATAATTATATGATTTAGGTGGGATTATATATTCAAGCTATGAAATTCAGATAAAATAAGCCTTAAAAATGTTCAAAATTATGGGGTGGATCTTAGCTCCACCATGGCATCCAGTTCATCTAGAGCAAATTTAACGGCTATCACGCAAGCATTAAAAGTAGTGGAATTTATCAAGCATGGAGTAAGTTGAGAATTTTTAAGAGAAATTAAAACCTCTCCATAAACCCCTTAAAAGCAGTACAAGCCTGCTCGCGACAGGGGCGAAGCAAAAACTAAAACTCTGCTTTTAGTGACCAGACCCTAGGTTTTATAATACTCCACACTTCCCTGCTGCGCCAGGTCGGCTATTTTATCTATCAACTGCTGGCGACGGGAGGTGTCCATACTGGAAAAGGATCTGGCCAAATCTACTTTCTCCTGCATTTGCCGGGCGTCGTCAGGCCCGGTGATCAGCACACTTACCGGTAATGACCACACAAAATGCAGCGCTTCCTCAATACTCACTCGGTCGGGAATGATCTTGGGTTTGTTACCATGCTGTCCTTGACGACTGCCTCCAAAAAATCCCCCGTTGGCCAGGGTCTTCATAGCCAGCACCCCGATCTTGCGATCAACCAGTTTTGGCATAATGTTTTTTATAAAACTATTGTAAGTGGGATCGGCCAGGTTGACGGGCATCTGACAAGTATCGAAAATGTCGCTGCGCTTCAACACCTGGGCATGTGCCTGGGGGTTGCTATGACCAGTAAATCCAATATAGCGGGTCTTGCCGCTGGCTTTGGCTTCCTGTATGACCTCAAACACACCATTGGCAATCCTATGGTCCACATCCCGGGTTGAGGTTACCGCATGCACCTGCCAAAGATCCAGGTAATCCGTGTTTAATCTCCTAAGAGAATCTTCCAGGTGCTGTCGCACGCCTTTGGCAGTAGTAGCCGTGGACTTGGTCATGATAAACACCTTTTCCCGGTATTTGGGTACCAGTAGCTTGCCCAGTCGCCGTTCGCTGCCGCCCGCCTGGTAGGATTCCGCGCTATCGAAAAATCGTACCCCCCCTTCCAGGGCAACCTCCAAGGTCTTCTGGGCCTCTGATTCACTCATACGTCCAATGTGCCAGCCTCCCAGCCCCAGCATGGTGACTTTCTCACCGGTACGGCCTAAGATGCGCTGCGGCAAGAGGTTTCCCAATTGATCCCTAGAAAGCTCGTGGGCCAAGCCATCCGTGGGTAATACTAGTGACGCCGTTAGTCCAGCCAGATATTTCAAAAATTCACGTCGATCGTTCATAACTGATTTGATGGGCCTTCCAGGGCCAGTTAACACATTCTGCAATTTGAGGGAAGAGCACCAGTTCGGCCTTGCCCTTCAGAGTAAAGGTAGTTACTGCATTTCCTTTCAATAAGGATTTTGCCAGCTGGAGCGTTCTGCCGGTCACCGAAACATCATCAACCAGCAATATGTGGGTCTGTTGGGGTATCTCCGGGAGTTCTTTCATCAACATTGGTGCGTCATACAATGGAGTGTTCTCTTGGTCTCGGTAGTTGATGGTCAATATCCGCAAAGGGCATTGCAGCTGATGTGCAATGAGACTGGCCGGTACCACACCGCCGGTAGCAATCCCTACTACCAAGTCTATATCCGGAAAACTAAAATTTTTTAATCTTTCACTTATATCACTAAATGATAACTCTATCATATCTAGCTATTTATGCTTCTGAAATTTAAGAATAAACAGATTAATGACCAGCAGCACTAACACTCCCATCCAGCCATTCGACAGTGCTTGAATCACGAAATCACTTGCGGGATTTCCCAAGATCAAGGCAGTAACACTCAAAGCCAGTACATAGGCCACCACAGCAGCTAATCCCTTTAGCAAACCTGGTGAATTTCTCAGGAACCACACCACACTGACAAACAATACCAATTCCAGAGAAAGGGTCAACAGCATATCCCCTTGGGGGAAGCCCGTAACCAGGTAATTGAGCGCGGGTGCAGAAATGGCAGCCAGCAACGATACGTGGTATCGATATAGGTAGGCAGCAATAAAAGGTGCATAAAATATGGGAAGCAACTTTACTCCGATGGGCAGGCCGTTGACCGGTGGAATAAAATGCATCAAAAAGGGCAGCAGGAAACTGACTGCTACAAAGACCAATACCGCCTTAAATTGCAGCCGATCCCACCAGTGCTGAGGCAGGGTTACCGTTTTCATTTCACTAGGTCGATTTTTATATAATTTACCCAAAATTTTTCTTTAAAAGGACCTATTTCCCGGTAGTTTTTTAAAGAGCACATCCTGATGAAGCGTTTCACGGCAACTATTGTCAGCATGGGATCGTTTGCTCCTATGCAAACTTTTGCCAACCTTGCATTGCGTCGACATTAAACCATGAACCAGCAATCAACTACAGAACAAACAACTGCTTCCTCCACCTCAGTTTGGCAGCAATTGAAAGATGCTATCAGGGGTACGGATGCGGATTATACCAAGATCGATCTAAAAAAAGCCATCTTCTTGCTGGCCGTTCCCATGATACTGGAACTGGTGATGGAATCCACCTTTGCGGTGGTGGACATTTACTTTGTGGGCAAGCTAGGCCCTTCCGCGGTGGCTACGTTATGACTGACATAAACCTATTTATATCTGTTATACTCCATCGATATTGGTCTGTCAATGGCAGTTACCGCCATTGTAGCCCGACGCATAGGGGAAAAGAAAAAGAAAGAAGCAGGAATCACCGCCTTACAGGCTATATTCCTGGCTATTCTAACCTGCATTCCTTTTTCCATAGCCGGGATCTTATTTGGGAAAGAATTATTAGCCCTCATGGGAGCGGATCAGTGGGCTCTTGAGAACGGCTACCCCTATATACAATGGATGCTGGGCGGTAATGGTGTTATTATGTTGTTGTTTGTGATCAATGCCATTTTCCGGGGAGCCGGAGATGCCGCTATGGCTATGCGTGTGCTTTGGATAGCCAATGGCATCAATATCATTTTGGATCCCCTTTTAATCTTTGGCTGGGGTCCTATCCCGGCTCTGGGTATTGAAGGAGCAGCCATTGCCAGCAATATTGGCAGGGGTGTTGGGGTAGCTACCCAAGTGTGGGTATTGGTCCGCGGCGGTAAGCACATTAAGATCACCTGGGCACAATTTTATTGGAATGCCAAAATCGTCCTGAACATTATACGCACCTCCCTGGGCGGAGTGGGCCAAATGATCGTGGCCATGACCTCCTGGATCTTTCTCATGCGCATACTGGCTGATGTAGGCAGTGAAGCAGTAGCCGGGAGTACAATTGCACTGCGCATTATGTTGTTCACCCTGATGCCTGCCTGGGGCTTGTCCAATGCGGCGGCCACATTGGTAGGTCAGAACCTAGGGGCTGGTAATCCGCACCGGGCAGAGTCGTCGGTTTGGCAAATTGGAGTATACAATATGATCTTCCTGGTGGCCGTATCGCTGGTTTACTTTTTCTTTAACCAGCAGTTGATGGGTATCTTCACTGACAATGCCCAAGTCATCAAAATTGGTGGGGAGTGGCTGCAGATCCTCTCCTACTCCTACTTTGTCTACGGTTGGTGGATGGTATCTGTGCAAGCCTTTAACGGCGCCGGTGACACCCAGACCCCCACCAAGATCAATGTGGTATTTTTCTGGCTGATCCAGATACCGCTGGCCTACCTTCTTGCCATCAGATGGGACTGGGAACATTCCGGAGTGTTTTGGGCGGTGTTCATTTCAGAAACCATGGTGGGACTCTTTACTTTGTGGCTGTTCAAGCAAGGAGGATGGAAGAAATCGAAAGTTTAACTCTGATGTTTTAGATCCAATACCTGTTTTCCTGTCCTATGGGGTTTTTAACTTTTCACTCCATACAGACTTTACAGTTGGCCGTACCGTTCTGAAGCAGGATTGGATAGTCTCCAATTCATCCTGATTCAGCACCTGACTTTTTTTAGATTTGTTGCGATAAACAGTGATTCCCTTGGCCTTAAGTTTCCAGGCCATCATATAGCAATCAATCGGGTGAGCACATCATTTGTGAAATGATGATGCACATAAATTGCGAGAAAAGTGACCCACTTACTGGGCTTTCTCTTCTACATCTCGCACATTTTTCGACTTACTATTTATTTTTCATGCCATAGTCAACCTATTTAAGGGCGCTTACTACCACAAATGATCCCTCACCATGGCCTTCCTTAACAGCCTGGATAAAGTCTATTTCTGCTAAATTTCCATATAGGGTTTGAGTAAAATAAGGCGACTTGAAGCGGGCTTCTTTTAACCATGTTTTCACTTTGTCTACAGTGTGAAAATTTGCCTGTTTGTAGAAAGTGCTTTTGGAGCGGCTGTCTTCATACTCTTTGGCCAAAGTACTGTCTTTATCAATAAAACCAAGTATCAATTTACCACCCGGTTTTAGCACCCGATAGGACTCCTTTAGTGCCCTCAACGGCTTATTCAGATAACATATCAAGGTAATCATCATTACGAAATCAAAATGCATATCGCGATATGGAAGGCGCTCGGCGGTAGCGTCCATAACTTCCAGCCCTTTATTGGAAGCTATACTCCTCATAGCCGCAGCAGGTTCCACTCCTTCTTTAATTCCCAGCTCTATGGCAAAGCGACCGGTGCCCAAACCCACTTCGATTCCATGGGTTTCAGCAGGTAGTTTTTCCATATGCTCCCTAAGCGCCAAAACTTCAGATTCAAATACCTTGGGATGGCGTTCAAACCAGGTTTCGTAGTCGCTGGCGTACTCGTTAAATATTTCGATGACTTGCATAATTCTTTGTATTTAAGTTAGGACGGTCTCTTCCCAAATTTTCCTCAATACCTCCGGTAGTACTGACTCGATTTCTAGCATTTGCTCTTCATTAATATAGGTGGCCATCACTCTAAAAATTCTTTGTAAGGCAACTACGGTATGATCCCGGGTAAGGAAATCGTTGATCGCATATTCGTGATCTCCTTTCATGATCTCAGCAATAAAGTCATCCAGGTGCCTAAGAGGTGTTACCGTTTTTTGGACCCGCCACCCATCCACAAAAAAGGGCTTAAATGGCAAGGGTAGCAATGACAAAAATTCCAGAGATTCATTCAGGTCCCAGCGATTCCTCAAGGCTCTAAAAACTGCCAAAAGCATTCGTTCAGCTTTTTCCAAATCCTCTACATGGCCTAATTCAGCGGCCATGGTTTTTATCATTGGTTCACTTTCCGGTACGTAATTTCCATACATGGCAATCGTTATTTTTAAGGCAATACTCCCACCATATTCATTACCTGCTTTTCATTCATGTTGCGACCCATAATGCGGAATACCGCATATATTGCTTGCTGGGCCTCTTCTTTGGTAGTGAAATCCTGGATGGACGATTTCCCGTCTAATTTTCTAACCTCATTAATCAGATCATCCAGATCCTCTACGGGCTTCGCTTGGTGCCTCAGCACTGGCCAGTGGTCTACAAAGACCACCTTTAAGCTCATAGGCAAAGTATCCAATAGCACTAATGCCTGCTTAAAACTCAACCGGTTACGCAACGCGTGTAATACAGATTTTAAGGTACGCGCTGCCCGATCCACATTATCCGGACACTTTAGTTCTTTAGCTAACGTCAGCAATATCTGCTGACCCTCCTGTTGATATTTTTCAAAATACATGGAGTTTAAATTTTGATTTCAATTTGATAATATTCCATATAAAGCCAGTACTCCTTTGTCAAAACTATTCCGATATTTCAGCTTTTAAGATGCTGCTTAAACCAATCTGCAGCCAACTGTGCTACCTCCTCTAATTTCCCGTGCTCCTCGAATAAATGCGTGGCATCCGGAATGATTTTAAGCTCTTTCACACAGGTTAAACGATCGTAAGCCTGTTGGTTAAAAGTGATGATTTGATAATCCAGCCCCCCTACCAACAGTAACGTAGGCGCTTTAACCTGGTAAAGTACATTCATGGCCAAATCCGGCCGGCCTCCTCTAGAAACTACCGACTCAATTCTGCTGGATAGTCTTGCCGCTGCTTTTAAAGCCGAAGCGGCCCCGGTACTGGATCCAAAATAACCCAGAGGTAAGGCCTCGCATTCAGGCAATTTCTCCAGCCATTCCGTGGCGTACACTAACCTTTCGGTCAACAACTCAATATTGAAACGCCGCTGGTATTCACGGTCCTCTTCCTCCGTCAGCAAGTCGAAAAGTAAGGTACCCAAACGTCGCTGCTGGATCACTTGCGCCACGTAATTATTCCGTGGGCTCAAACGGCTGCTTCCGCTTCCATGAGAAAATATCACCAAGCCGGTAGCATTGTCAGGAATACATAAGTTACCCTCTAACTCTACCGAATTAGTGGCAATCTTTACCAATTCGTCAACCATTTCAGTTTTAATTGATCAATTTCTCCTCTACATTACTCTACTTTAAATGTAATAGAGGCGTTGATGCGGTATTGGGCAATTTGATTATTCTCTACTTTACCGCTATGGTCTTTGATGTAGATGGACTCGATATTTTTAAGGCTTTTGGAAGCATCGGACACTGCCTGTTGTGCCGCATCTTCCCAACTTTTATCGGAATATGCTAACACCTCGATTACTTTATGAACACTCATATTAGTTGATTTTAATTATAGATAACATTCAATTGTGAATGTAGTTTTCACCGAGGCAAGGTAGTTACCAAGTTTTTGTTCAACCATGAGGGCCCTTAGTTGGGGCGATGATTCTTGTCAGTGGAGCGCTAATCCTATTAAATTCCGTAACCATAGGTACACCCTTTACAAGTATTGGTATTGTTTAGATATATACTGAAGTGGAGTTTGAGGTTGGAGTTTGAGTTTGGAGTTGCACTTAATAGTAAATGCTTTGCTCATCTAGTCTCTTCTGAGCTGCATGGCCTTTTTCACCCTGGTCAAAGCCAATTTGCTGGCTACTTCCCGGGGAGGGATCTTTTGCTCCCAGGATTGCCTGATCACAGTATTGGTATTAAAGCTTATTTTTTCTTTTACCATGGATAGTGCGGCTTGTTGAGAACCGCCGTGATATTCCACTGCGGCACAAATCACCCCTCCTGCGTTGGCAATGAAATCCGGAATGACATGTACACCATTTTTGAAAAGGATCTCCTCTGCTTCCCGGGAAATGGGGATATTGGCCCCTTGCACGATTAGTTTGGTTTGAAGCTTTGAAACATTGTCCACATGGATGATATCAGGACGAGCACAAGGGATCCAAATATCACAAGGAACCTTGACAATCTCCAAGGTATCTCCTTTTTCACCATCCTTATAATGAATTACACTGCCAGTCTCCTGCTTGACTGCTGTTAACGTTTCCAAATCGAGTCCCTTGATATTGGTTACAGTTCCCTGTGAATCCGCTACTGAAATAATCAGCGCACCCAGTTGGCTAAAAAAACGGGCAGCATGTTTTCCCACAGCGCCAAAACCCTGAATACATACCTTGGCGCCTTTCAAATCCACTCCGTAAAAGTCTCCGGCGGTTTTTGCAGCTTCAGTTAAACCCAGGCCGGTAGCCCCTATTTCATCCAGAGGTATGCCACCCAACTCCCTGGGCAACCCAACTGCCCGCCCAATTTCATCTTTTATCCAAGCCATGCACACTTCATCGGTACCCATGTCCGGGCCGGGTATATACTCCGATAAAAGCTCAATGGCCAATGCAAATGACCTAATTAGGGTTTCTTTTTGCTCTTTTGATAGCGTTTTGGGATCCGCTTGAATTACGGCCTTACCTCCCCCATGGGGCAAGCCGGCAGCGGCATTCTTGAGCGTCATGGCCCGTGCCAAACGAAAGGCCTCTTCTTCGGTCACATCTTTGGCCATACGAATTCCACCAATGGAAGGTCCGGCGGCTACATTGTCAATGGCCAAAATGGCTCTCAGATCATTTTTTGGATTATAAATGTGCACTATTTTGGAAGGACCCAGTTCATCGGAGAAGGTTAATATATCTGTTTCCATAGGGATAAAAGTAGGTTAGCCCAACTGAAGTTTCTGAGTTAGGTATTGCTTGATTTTAAATTTTTGAATTTTTCCGGTTACTGTCATAAAAGGTGCAAAATCCTTGACCAGATGTAGGTATCTAGGGATTTTGGGCCACTCCATTTTTCCGCTACAACGCTCCTTTACTTCATCTATACTCAATGAGAATCCGGGGTGACATTTTACCACTAATGCTACCACCTCCTGCAAAGTAGGATGCGGTACTCCTATTACCTGAAGCATCTCCACCTTATCGGCCAACAATGAATGCAACAGTTGTTCAACTTCCGCCGGATACACATTGTGACCACCCACTATTATTAATTCCTTCAATCTTCCTACGATATAATAGTACCCATCTTCATCTGTTTTCGCTAAGTCACCGGTTCTTAACCACCCGTCTTTTATGGCCTTTTGGGTTTCCTCCGGCTTATTATAATATCCCTGCATCACGTGATACCCCTTCACCCAGATCTCCCCAACCTGACCTATCTCCACCATTTCAAAAGTGTTGAGGTCAACTATTTTTGATTGGGTATGAACAATGGGCTTACCAACGGAATGTATACGTTTCTCTATGGAATCATGGGGGTCGGTTTGGTGTGTGATAGGTGAGGCTTCGGTCAAACCATACCCAATGGTCATTTCATTTGCCCCCATTTTTTGGGTAATAGCCTCCATCAATTCTTTATCTACCGGGGCCCCTGCTATGATACCAGTTCGCAATGTTCTGAGGTCGAATTTATGTAAATCCAAGACATCAAGTTCCATCAAAAACATGGTAGGTACACCATGGATAGCAGTACATCTTTCTCGTTCAATGGCTTGAAGCGTTTTCAGAGCATCGAAATTAGAAGCAGGTACAACCATAGCTGCCCCCGTCACCAGGCTACAAAGGTTTACCAAAATTGACCCAAAGCAATGATAGTAAGGTACAGGACCACACAAACGATCATCACAAGTCAAACGCATATGCTCAGCGGCAGCCCGGGCATTATTTAGAATATTATTATGGCTGAGCATAGTCCCTTTGGGAAAGCCAGTAGTTCCGGAGGTGTACTGGATCATTGCGGTATCATGGGGTGACAATTCAGTTTCAGAAACCTCCAAAGTTGTTTCAGATATGTCCCTGCCCAATGCCAGTAAATGCTGCCAGGATACCATACCTGGGCTGGACTCCTGGTCTATTACTATAATGCGGTGCAATTGTGGAAGAGCTTTCAGTTGTAAGGGTTCTAGCGCATCACAATGTGATATCTCAGGGCACAGATCGTTAATGATGGTTACATAATCATAGTGGTAGATGGTTTGGGCGCTTGGCTTTTGGAAGCCCTTTATCATAACCAGGATTTCGGTATCTGATTGCTCCAGGGCATATCTCATTTCCTCCTGCTTCCATTCCGGATTTATGGTTACCAATACTGCACCAATCTTGGCTGCAGCAAACTGCACCAACAGCCATTCCGGCACATTAGTAGCCCAAATAGCTACATGGGTTTCCTTTCCGACACCTAATGCCAGCAAACCTTTGGCCACCTTCTTAACCTGCCGGTTGAGTTCTTGCCAGTTCCATCTTATACCTAAATCACTATAGACGACAGCTTCTTTATCCTTGAAATGCCTGGAGTTGTAGGTCAGGCGGGCGCCAATAGTGGTGTTAAGAAATTCCAAAACTATGCTTTATCAAACATTATTCATGTATGATAGTCAATGGTACCTCTTTTAAAAATGATGGGTATCATTAGTGCGCCTGACATACCACCTGGAGTTCCGTACTCCTAATGATCAAGAAATTTCATCAGATTGAATTTTGCCATGGATGTGCAATGAAGGCCCCAGGGAGGGCTGATGTTTTTGCAGATTTTCACTGATCTTGATTAATCTTTCATTTACTAGAAAATGGATGCTGTCCTTCTCAAATCTTCCATCATCATATTGTTTACCCCCCTTCACATCGGTTAAAATCTCCATACCTTGATTGATGTTACTAATGGCCCAAATATGAAATTCCTTGGCTTTCACTGCTTCTACCACTTCCTCTTTCAACATTAAATGCGACGTATTTGATTTTGGAATAATTACCCCTTGGGTGCCATCCAAACCTTTGAATTTGCATACGGTGAAGAAACCTTCGATCTTTTCATTGATTTTTCCAACTGCCTGGATTTCCCCCTTTTGGTTTATTGAACCGGTCACGGCAATTCCTTGCTTTAGCGGAACACCGGATAGGTTTGACAAAATGGCACAAAGTTCCGCGCTTGAAGCACTGTCTCCTTCAATTTCCCCGTAGCTTTGCTCAAATACCAAACGGGCCTCAAGGCTGACCGGTTTGTCCTGTCCATACTTCTCCACCAAATATCCACTTAGGATCAATACCCCCTTGGTATGGATCTTACCGCCTAATTCAGCCTCTCTTTCAATATCTATTATGCCCTGTCTTCCGGTGCCTATGGTTGAGGTAATTCGATTGGGACGTCCGAAAGTAATATCCCCTAAATCATGAATTGAAATCCCATTCAGCTGACCGGTCTTTTGACCTCTTAAGTTTACCATTATAATATTTTGGTCAATCAATTCATTGATCTTGTCTTGTATCAAATTAGACCGCAGGTATTTCTCTTCAACAGCTTTCTTGATGTAATGACCGGTAATCGTGGGGTGATCTACTTGTTTTGCATAGTGATTGGCCTCAAAAACAATATCCGATATCGCCCCGAATCGAGTGGAAATTTTATTTTGATCTCCAGCCTCTCTTGCTCCGTATTCAAGTATCTTCACCAGGCCGTCCTTGTCTAATGGTTTCAAATCATGTTCCTGACAAATGTCTTTTATTACCATGGAAAAATCTTTGATATTTTCCTTGGTATTGGACATGGCTACATCGAATTCCGCTTTTACTTTAAACAGCTCCTTAAAATCATCATCTAGTTCATAAAGCAGATGATAGTACCGGGGGTTCCC
>JAOTYN010000493.1 GCA_029861825.1 Cyclobacteriaceae bacterium | reverse complement strand
TCAGGTACGAGGAGGTATCGGTATCTTCAATAGCCGCGTACCTTTAGTGTGGCCGGGTGGAGCCTACAACAACTACGGACTTAATCGGGGTACGGACCTGCGATTTGGAGACCTACCTTTTGAACCAGATCCCAATAATCAGTTCCAGAGCATAGAACCGGGAACGGTATCGCCTTCAGGTGATATAGATCTGTTTGTAGATGATTTTAAAGTGCCACAGGTATTTAAGTTGAACCTGGCCGTTGACCATAAATTACCCTGGGGGTTAATTGCAACCATAGAAGGACTTTACACCAAGTTCCTGAACAACGTTGATTATCAAAATGTGAACCTGAAACCTTCTACTTTACAATTGACCGGTACTCCAGACAACCGTTTTCTATATGATCGACGTGATGAAATCGATCCCACTTACGGACGGATACTGCTTGGAAGGAATACCAGTAAAGGGTTTGCTTATAATTTAACTGCACAACTTACCAAGCCTTTTGATAACGGATTTTCAGCCAGTGTTTCTTACACCTATGGTGATTCTGAAAGCATTTTTGATGGAACCAGTTCTCAGAATTCTTCCCAATGGCGTGGGTTGCATACCGTAAACGGTCGAAATTTTGAAAGAAGAGCGGCTCGATCTGATTTCTCCGTGGGATCACGGGTTATCGCTCAGGTATCGTATCGTAAGGAATATGGTGGATTTGCTGCTTCCCAAATTGGGCTCTTTTACAACGGTCAGTCCGGTCAGCCATTTACCTATATATACAATGATAATGGTGCTGTGAACAATGAGGATTCTCGCGAAAGAACCTTGATCTATGTACCGGCCAGCAGTGACGAGATCGTTTTGATTGACGATGGAGGGCGTACGGCAGCCCAGCAATGGAGTGAATTAAACGCCTACATTGAAGGAGATGACTATTTAAGTGAGCGACGGGGGATGTATGTTGAGCGAAATTCTTCACGTGTTCCTTTCGAAAGTATCTTGGATTTAAGATTCTTACAGGATTTCTACATTGAAACCGGTAGTGGTAAGCGCAACACACTACAGTTCTCCCTGGATATCTTTAACCTCAGTAACCTGATCAACAAAGATTGGGGATGGCGTTACTTCCCGGGTAGTTTTGGTAGTGTTGAATTGTTGAATTTTGAAGGTTTCCAAGCTGACGGCACCACTCCTACCTACACCTATGATGGTGAGGAGCGCTTAGAAGATTTCCTGACATTGGATGACTCAGGAGTTCGTAGTTCAAGATGGCAAATGCAAGTTGGTTTGCGTTATATCTTTGGAAATTAGATTTAACTCTATATAAAGTGGAAAGCCCTCAGAATTTGAGGGCTTTTTTTTTGGGTATAGCAAACAAGGCTTTTCCATGTGCGCACGTACGTCTAGTTTTGCTGTTTACACGAATGTACGGGTGTATAATTCCCTTGTTTTAGGCGCACGCACGTACGTCTATTATCGATCCAATAGTATTGATATTATTGTAATACGTCCGTTTTTAGGTCTAACGGTCGCCTAAAACACTATTCCCCACACCACCCCCATAAATCACCCCTATTTTTTTCCCATCTATAATCCCCCTGCTTTTATTAATCAAAATCATATGTTATACTTGTTAGTAACTTGGAACGCGCCAAAATTTATGGGTGCGAGCTCAAATTTCACTAAGCTAAACTACTATGAGAAAACTATTACTAAGTAACCTGTTGCTAGGTGTCGTTATGGTACTCGGCATGCAGACCGCTTGGGGTCAGGGAACTACCACTTCCAGTATGAATGGTACCATAACTGATTCCAATGGAGAGCCTATACCTGGGGCTACGGTTATCGCCGTTCACCAGCCTACAAACTCCCAGTTTGGCAACGCCACCGATGTAACGGGTGCATACCGCCTGAACAATATGAATGTCGGCGGGCCTTATACGGTAACCGTAAGTTTTGTGGGTTTTGAAACCTATACCCGCAATGGGGTATATCTGGACTTAGGGCAGACTTTCCGTTTGGATGCAGCCTTGAGTGACCAGGTCACCGAACTTGAGGCCATTGAAGTGTTGGCTGGAACCGGTGAGGTATTTGATGGTAACCGTTCCGCTCCGGAAACGGTAGTAAATGACTATGCCATCCAGCAACTACCTACCGTTAGCCGCGACTTGAATGATTTCACCAGACTATCTCCGTTGGCCAATACCAATGTGGGAATTGGCGGCGCTATTTCATTCGGTGGATTAAACAATAGATATAATTCTGTTTTTATTGACGGAGCTCCAACCAATGACTATTTCGGTTTGGCCAGTAATGGGACCAATGGTGGACAAACGGGGATATCACCTATCTCCGTAGATGGTATTGAACAGTTCCAAATTGTACTGGCTCCTTATGATGTGCGTCAGGGCGGGTTGGCCGGAGCCGGTATCAGTGCGGTAACCCGTACTGGATCCAATAATTTTGAAGGTTCCGCCTGGTATTTGGTGAGTAATGAGGGTTTAGCAGGTAAAACTCCTACCGATGACGGGAGTGTTACCCGCACCAAACTGCCGGACTTCAGCAACAAAACCTATGGCTTCAGATTAGGAGGCCCTATCATTAAAGATAAATTGTTCTTCTTTGTTTTAGCTGAGATCCAACGGGATGAGACTCCTCAGCCCTTCACAATTGGAGATTATCTAGGCGATTCCGATGCTTCCGATCTGGATGCCATCGGTGATTTCGTCAGAAACAGATATAATTATGAGCCTGGGGATTGGCGCTTTACCAGTGACTTATTGGAAGGTGAGAAGTTCATGGTGAATCTGGATTACAATATCAGTGATAAACATAAACTGGCATTTCGCTATCGTTATACCAAAGCTGAGAACATCGGACCTTTTCCAAGTACCAATACTCTGATCAACTTTGCCAACAGCGGTCAGTTTTTCCCGTCTACCGCCAACAATGGAACTATTGAACTTAAGAGCAATTTTGCAAACAGCTCCAACAGCTTCATTTTTGGTGTAAGTACCGTGCGTGATGACCGGGAGGTATCTGGAGAACCTTTTCCCAATATTCAGATTCAAGATGGTGGCAATGGAGCCCTGATCAATTTGGGTGGAGAACCTTTCTCTCATGCCAACGTGGTAAAC
>JAOTYN010000492.1 GCA_029861825.1 Cyclobacteriaceae bacterium | reverse complement strand
ACCATTGCCCTATTAAATCCGCATTATCTGTTGGATGGACGGACCTTGCAAAGGTTCTTTACGCTGAGCTATAAATTCACACGGGATTATAGGGATTATGTTGCCTACCCGTTACAGGGTAATTTCCTCTCCGTAGAAATGAAGAAAAATGGTTTGGGACTTTATAATGATCTCAATCGATTTACTACCAGAGCCAGCTATTCTCAATATGTGACCTTAAAAAACAATTTTTTTCTAAGCAGTCGGCTCACCGGATTGGCCAGTTTCCCCAAACGGCAAGCCTACTTCAATACCGCAGCTATCGGATATCGTCCTGATGATATAAGAGGTTATGACCTTTACGTAGTGGAAGCCCAGAACTATATTCTCAATAAGATAACCTTCAAGAAGTTACTTTTTGCTAAAGAGCAAAAGATCAAAAGTATCCCCATCCCTCAATTTCGAACCATACCCATAGCCGTTTATCTTAAAGCATTTTTTGACTCCGGCTACATAGACAATGAGCTCAGCGATCCCGAGAATGAGGCTCTGTCCAATCGCTATATATTCGGAGGCGGACTGGGGCTGGATATCGTTACTTATTACGATCTGGTGCTGCGCTTGGAATATGCCTTCAACGACCGGGGCGAGAACGGATTTTTTCTCAATATCCGGTCTGATATTTAGTCTTCAGGCTTCATTTAAAACCCGCAAGACTCACAGGGGTTTATAGGAAAAATAATATTATTTATTGGGTTACTTACATTTTATTAAACCATTAACTCCAAAAATGGTCTAAAGTAATAAAGAGAAAGACCCATGTTAGTTTACATATTTTTAATAACCGTGATTTTTAAACTGCTCAGCGTGGCGGCCACTCATTTCTGGACGCGACTTTTAAAATATCAACGCCAATCCTCCAATCCCTAGCAAGATTAATCACCCCAAGATTGCAACACTATGACCACCAAAACTATTGATTCCAACCATACCAAAGAACATCCGGCTTTTTCCCGAATTCAAAAATACATTAAGGGCCAGCTAAGCACAGTAGAAATGCAACTATGCGGACATCATATTATGCATTGCCACCGATGCGAGGCCATTTGGGAACAGCTGATCCGCAGAGCGCGCCAAAAATTAAGCAAAAAGAGCCCGGTGCAGCGCTGGTTGAATTTTCTGATCTGATCCGCAAACACCTTTTATCGCCAATAAATGGATACTTTTCAAGACGAGTAACTTGAATGAGCCATAGAAGTAGGTTAAAAAGTTGTATATTTACTAGAGGTAAAAACACCTTGGTAAATGGACAATTCTGGAATTGGTGTTTCATCTTCAAGTAATCCCAATGATGGAAAGTGGAAATGGACAAAAACTAAGATTATTCTCTTAAGCGTTTTCGGGGTTTTCTTGCTGATTCTACTATTCACAGAAGTAATCCTTTTTGAAACCTATGAAGATCTGACCGATGAATATCAAGACTTGGAGTATTCGCCAGATCTTTACAGTACATCAGACTATTCACAATTTGACACTATAGAAGTTAACGACTTGCCTCCGGTGGCTACAGGTACCACCGGTAATTCATTGGTGACCCGGGGTACCCAATCTCAAACCACGAATCAAAGGAATGAAGACCCCCCTGCTACCTCAAATCCTCCATCACGGACCATCCAGGAGCGTACTGCAACAGAAGAATCTGTGACTGAAGCCCGATCCCCACAATTAAAAGTATCGGACGAAGGAGAAATTGTAGAAGTCACCCAAACCACCGAAAATACCCAACAGGAGGAATCATCGGAGCAGGAAACAAGCTCTACCATTGAAGAGCAATTTTATACTCCGGTTACCGTCACCGGAGTTATTACTTCCGCCAGTGATGGTACGGCATTGTCGGAAGTCCGCATTTCCGTAAAAGGCACAGCGATAAGCACACTTACTGATTTTGGAGGTAAGTATGCTATCGCGGTTCCCGGTAATCCACTCTATCGCACCCTGCAGTTTTCCTACCGCGGTAATGTCAGTGAGCGCACTGTCCAGCCCGATACTAAGTTTATAAACATCGAATTTTAGTTAGCCATTAAGAATTCGGTGGCAGTCCCAATTAGCGGGACTGTCAAAGGATATCTTAGTGTCAATGAAGTTATTGACAGTGTTTCTCTTAATAGCGCTAGTAGTGCAGCTTACCGCCCAACATGAATTTCATCACCCCAGATCCGCTTCGATGGGGGTTATTACCACGGTTCAAGAAGAAGAGTACGCTTTGTTTGCTAATCCGGCGGGAATTGCGAACCTGGAACGATGGAATCTTGGAACATTTTACCATCAGGCGTTTGGCTTGAGCGAGTTAACCTCGTTGGCCATCGGCTTGACCATCCCAGGCCGCATTCCCCTGGGTTTAACTTTTCAACAATTTGGACGAGGCCACCTAAAAGATCAGCGGATAGGGCTAGCCATGGCTCACGACTTTGGTCCCATAAGTTTGGGATTGGCCAGCTATTATAGATTATTGTCTATACCCGGATACGCTCGGGATCAAGCCATGACCTGGGATTTCGGTATTTTGGTGCCTCTTTCTCCTAAGTTTCATATGGGCTTTCTACTGCAAAATTTAAGTAGAACCAAGATCTTTCAAAGCGAGAAACTTATCACTGCTATTCGATTTGGTGCACGATATCTTTTCCACCAGTATCTTATGATCGCCATAGAAATCAGCCATACTTTGGGATATGATTGGAGCAGTAAGGCAGGCCTGGAATATGTAATTAAGGGCAAAATACCGGTGCGCTCAGGGATCAATCTGCTGCGTAAAACAGCTCATGCCGGGATAGGGTTTCTCCAAGGTAATTGGACCATCGACTACGGGTTGGATCTTCACATTCATTTGGGAACATCGCATCGGGCGGCACTTTATATCCGATGGAACTGAAATATATAATTTGTGGGGTATTCGCCGTTTGTTTCAATTCATCGATAGCACAAGAGGGGATGGTACCTGAAACCATTCTGAATGATCTACCTTTGACCGATGAGCTAGCAGTAAGTGAGCAGCTGGCTGGGATTTACGAGGAGCTTATGGGTTCAATAGATATTAACAAAGCTTCCCTTCAGGAATTGCAAGGACTTCCCTGGATCACTCAAAGC
>JAOTYN010000077.1 GCA_029861825.1 Cyclobacteriaceae bacterium | reverse complement strand
TGCCAGCTTTTGCATTGGTGCAAAATTGTTAAGCTCCCCGTTTTCAATAATAAGTCCGGCATCCACCACCAATTGATCAGATTTAAATCTCAGATAGTTGTCAAACGCCATATAGGTGTCGATTTCCGCGAAGGCCTGACCCTTTAAGTGGCGGTCTTCTAGAAAATCCTGATTAAAATTCTCAAATACATAGAACAGACTGTCAATGTGGATCCCATTGTAGCTGGAACGGGTTCGGACTTTCAGGTTGTTTTTTGATTTGCCGTTTACCTCACCCCTTAATTTTATTTCACCGCCTAGAGTTTGCACGGAGAGGTCTTTTCCTACCGCTACCTGATCGGATATGTTCAGTTGGCCTTTTATCTGTCGTCCCCTGAATCTGCGGAATTTGAGGTGCTCGATTCCACAATTAAAGTTAAGCACCAGGCGAGGGCTGATATCAAAGGAAGTATAGGATTGATTACCAACCACGGTAACATCTGGCGCTTTAGTGCTGCCTGTCAGCAGTTCGTCCAGGTCAATGTTTTGCGCTATTAGGTCGGCTTCAATGCTTATCGGTTGATTTTTTGAGAATAAGAAGGCGATGATATTTCTAAACAAACCATTGACCAGAAAATCACTATTCCCAATGCGACCGCTGAAGTCACTAATGGCCAGGTCCCGGCCGTTAAAGAGAAAATGACCCTGGAAATCCTTAAAAGGCAAACTGTTTTTGCTTAGGCTGAAGCTGAGGTCTTTCAACGCTACCTCTCCGGAGGTTTTAAAGTTATCTACCGCTTTGGAGGATTTTAGATATTTAACGGGACCATCAAAAGATACATCCAAGGTCATGGTCCCGGAAGCGTCAGTGACTTTTCCCTTAGGCAGGAATTTTTGCCATGATTGCAGGTCGAGTGTGCCCTTAAAATCGCCCAGTATTTCATAATTTTGCAGATTACGAATGGTGAGATTACCCTGAAAGGATCTTGACTCCATGGATCCGTTTATATTTTTCAGTGAAAGCCGGGCGGCACTCAGGTCATGGGCCCGGGGGCTGTAATAATTGCCAGTCAGGTTTACCTTGTTGATGCCTTTTTGATATTCCGGATGAAAAAAAGAGGCTTGCTTGCATCCAAAATCAATATTGATTTCAGGGCTTTGGTTTTCACCCACGTCGCCGCGAAGTTCGGTAGTGAAGTAGATTTGTCCTTTACTTTTATAGGCTCTGTAGGTATGGCTAATTTCTGGAGGAAGCAATGAAAGGATCGTTTGAATATTGGTATTCTTACCGGATATTTTCAGGTCCATCTGGCTACTGTCAGTTCCTTGATACCATCCGCTTACCGAAAAGTCTGAGTTATTAATGGCTATTTCGGTGTCCCCAAATTCCCATTTCTTAATAGGCTCGTGGTATACTATCTTGGAGTCCAACAGCATTTCCTTGTCTTCCATATACAGGCGATCTTTGACTCGGAAACTGTGGGACTTCACCCCCCCTTGCACCGTTATATGGTATAGTTGAGAAGCCGATTTCAAGCTAGCCTCAATCTCCTCCAGTTGAAGTTGGTATTTTTGATCCCTCCGCAAATCGAGATAGGTGAGGTCCACATTTTGCAGTTTTATCTTTTCCAGATTGAATCCTACACCAGAGGGGGTTTTGCTGGTATCTTTAGCTATGATGGTATAGTTATTATCTCCCAGTTCAGTGTACACCAAAAAAAGCCGACCATTTTCCATGTGAATCTGATCGACTTCCCAGTTGCCTAAAGCCAGGTCCCAGGCATTAAAAGTGCAGTAAATACTCTCGGCGATTCCCAGTGTGTCTGTTGGTCCCGGCAAACTGCCATCGATGATCACATCTCTTAAAGCTATGGAGATATGTGGAAACTTTTCCCACCACGAAACTTCGATGATTCCCGTTTGCACTGGAGTGTCGATCCTCTTATTAGCCTCCGCTAAGAATCGTTCAATCAGTTGATCCCCGAAAATATAGGTCATAGCCGCTGCCAGAGTACAAAAAAGCAGCAGCAATAATCCTGAAACAATCAGGGTTCTTTTTATCCAACGCCTGGCCAGCATGCCGTAACAAATTTATTAAAATGAAAATGCAAACAAGGTGGTTTCCAAATATTCTTCAACGCTGTTAACCTCATCATAATAATGAGCTAATCAGTGGATTTATTATACATTGTTCCATCATAATTGTGCACCCACCTGGGTAAATGTTAACCATTTCTTAATCTTGTGGTAATCTTGGATTAACCTAAATTGAGTTAATTCCACGGCCAAAATACCTATTTTATGTCAGGCCATGCGAAGCAAAGGGTGCTGGTAATTGATGATGATAAAGACATCCTGGATTTACTGGAATACAATCTGGAAAAAGAGGGTTATAAGGTGAAGACAGTCTATGACAGTAGGGAAGCATTAAAGTATGCGTTGGAATTCAAGCTCGACCTGGTCTTATTGGATATTACGTGAAAAGATAGGGATGGTCTTTATTAAGACCATCAAGGGTGTATGGTATAAGTTTGAGGATGATGTATGAAGAAATACCACCACGCTCTTCTAAGACCTACGGCCGTACGTTTCCGCAGGGTAGGTACGTGGAGGTCGGACAGCAAACGCATAGGCGGTTAACCGCAGGTACGGTACGTCAATCTTGCTTGATCGACCTACCTATCCCATTAAAACAATCCAATTATGGAATTTGTGGAATAGTCTCATCCAAGATCTGGGAGCACCTTAATCTAAAGGCGTTGGCATAAGCGTTTTCTCCTACCTGATCCAACACGTAATGAGTGATCTCTTTGATCTGCTGGGGGGTCAGTTCTTTTTGCAGGATCTTGATATGTCGATTGGTAACCAGTTCAGGATCTTCCATCAGCAAACTGGCATAGGCAATGGCCGTAGCTTCTTTGGCCGCAAATCGATTGTCATCTATAGGGTACTCCCTAAGAATGTGAGTGATGTGGTTGCCTATCTGATCAAAATTGAGTTTCACGGAACTCCAGTGGTTTTAGTGAAATTGGGCTAACAAATTACGAAACAATTTACTAATGTCAAGAAATTGGAAAGGAATCATAACCCCCAGATAAACTGAAGTCGAATAATGTCCAATCTGTACTTCAAAAACTGCTACACTAATGATCAAATCTAGCGTAGTGATTGAACCATCTCCTGGATACGAGGGACCAACTCCCGCTGAAACCATGGGTTCTTTCCCTGCCATATGAAGTTTCTGGGCGAGGGATGCGGCAGGGGTAAGTACTGCGGTAAAAATTTTTGATAGTTCCGCACTGTCTCGGTTAGCGAACCTTTATTTTGCAGGTAATAGTTTTGAGCAAACTTACCGACTAGCAGGGTGAGTTCCAGGTTATCTAGATGTTCCAAAATTTGATGATGCCACAGTGGGGCGCATTCCGGCCGGGGAGGATGATCGCCGGTGGCGGCTTTGCCCGGGTAGCAAAATCCCATGGGCATTAATCCAAAGGTATTGGAGTGGTAAAACTCATGGTGGTCCACACCTAACCACCTCCGAAGATTATCACCGCTCTTATCTTCCCATAGTCGTCCAGCCCTATGCACCTTTAAGCCTGGTGCATGTCCAATGATTAAGATCTTATTACTGGGGTGTACCTCCACCAGGGGGTTACAACCTTCGGTAAGAAATTGCTCACAAACGCAACAGGCAGCGATTTCTTTTTTTAGCTTTTCCATTTCATTTATGCATGGTATAAATTAAATAAATATGTCCGAGATGATGTCCCGAGTCCGTTAAAGGAGTAAATTATTCATAATATAAACTTATTATCATGGCAAAATATCTCTATTTATTTCGTGGCGGGGAGGAAAACATGGCTAGTGCCTCACCGGAAGAACACCAGGAACACATGCAGAAATGGGGTGCTTGGATGCAAGCTTTGGCTGCCCAAGGCAAACTTATTGACGGTCTGCCGCTAAACAAAGCAGGCAAGGTAGTGGAAAAAGCCGGAGATGTCATTCATGACGGTCCGTTCACAGAAGGTACTGAAGTAGTAGGAGGTTATATGCTGATCAATGCGGATTCTTTTGAAGAAGCCCTGGAGATTAGCAAGGATTGTCCCATTTACGAAAATGAGGGCACCACCGAGGTTAGGGAAATCATGAATATGGACATCTAACCATGGATACTAAAACTATTTCTACTCAGTTCGAACTGCAGACGCGCCTGTTCAATAATGTATTGCAGGATATTGATGAACAGGAATTGGATCGCAGGACCAGTGAGCAGGTCAATCACTTGCATTGGTTAGCAACACATCTGCTGGCCATACGTATGGGGTTAAGATCGTTCGGGGGCCTAAGCGAAGATAACAGTATGCAGCATTTCCTGGGTAAAAGTATAAGTGATATACAAGAGTATCCCCCTTTGTCAGAAATAAAGGAGAAATGGAATGAGATTTCGTCTGACATATTGAAAGGTTTGCAGCACATGAATGCCGAACAGTTGGCGGGAGAGGCCCCAGTACAGGTTCCCGTTAGTGATCGTACATTGGGAGGCTATCTAGGGTTTCTGATGCACCATGAAGCCTATCACCTGGGCCAGATGGGGATTCTTAGAAAACATATGGGCCAGTCTGCTATGGCCTACACCTGAAGCGAATGAACATTGATAGAAAGACTCAATCTTCAATCTTCAAGATTGGGTCTTTTTTACGTACAAAATGGAATTTCAAGTAAACGTCGCATTCAAGGAGGAATACAGTAAGTTGGTGGCTTTGTTTACCCACCGCTACGGTTATGATAAAATCGAACTAATTGAAGACGCTATCCAAGAGACCTTCTACAAAGCGGTTAAACTTTGGCCTCATAATCCCCCCCAAAACCCTAAAGGTTGGCTCCGAACGGTTACCCGCAATCAGTTAATTGACAAGTTCCGTGAAAAGAAACATGTCAGCTTGGAGCATTTTGAGGTAGCCGGTTTTGCTCAGGACGATAACTGGGATGACCCTCAGGAGATCAGAGATAACCACCTAAAAATGATCTTTGCCTGCTGTCACCCTAAGCTAAAGTCTACTGATCAGCTGCTATTAAGTTTAAAATTTCTTTGCGGTTTTGGCTCCAGGCAAATAGCCCGTGCTTTGTTGAAATCAGAGGCTGCCGTGGAAAAAGCCATTTCACGAGCACGCGTAAAATTCAAAAGCATCGTAGTGGATTTACAAATTCCACAAGTCGATCAGTTGGGAACACGACTGGATAATGTGCTGAGAGTGATCTATCTGCAATTCACCGAAGGCTACAAGGTATCGGAAGGAGAGCATCTCATCAACAGAGCCCTCTGTATGGATGCTATCAGACTGGCGGAACTGCTCACAACCTACCCGCAATTGAATACCGGCAAGCTGAATGCTTTATTGGCTCTTATGTATTTTCAGGCATCAAGATTGAATGCGCGGGTAGATCCGCAAGGTAACCTGATCACATTGGATGGCCAGGATCGCAGCAAATGGAATATTGCATTCATACTGCAGGGATCAAATTATCTCGGTAAGGCTTTGGCCGATGAAAAACTAAGTCATTTCCATATTGAGGCAGCAATAGCCAGTGTGCACGGGACCAGCGTGAGTTATGAAGAAACCAATTGGCAGGCCATAATCAATTGGTACGACCTGGGCCTCAGCTCAGGAGCTAACAAACACTACCAGTTATATCGCCTAATTGCTTTCCGGCAGATCCACAGCCCCCAAGACACTTTAAAGGAAGTTAATGCTGAACAGTTGCCGGAAAATCAATTCACCTACGTATTTCTGGGAGATCTTAACAAGGATCTGGGAGAGGTTATCCAGGCCCGGGATTATTATAACCAAGCCATAGACTTTGCCCGAAATCAGGCAGAGAAAGAGTTTATTCAAGATAAGATATCTTCTCTCCAGGATTGATTTTTCCTTGAATAATCACCAACCACTATAAAGCACATTGCTAAGTCCTTCGTAAATTAACATCGGTTCCAGGTAATCATGCAGCTTGTAGACCTATGAAATTTGAAGCACTTAATCTAAACACGCCCCTAAGTGATTATATAGAGACTGTTTTTCACTATCATGACTATATGCCGGATCATTCTATTGAACGCGTGGTGCCCACAGGACATGTGTATATTCTCTTTGAATTAGATGGTATGCTACGGAAAACTTTTGATAACGAAACTTTGAAGCCTACCGGGGAGTTCAGCAAGGTATGGATATCGGGACTGCACAAGAATTACCTGTCAATATCGTCTCATGCAAAATCGGAGATGCTGGTTATCCAATTTAAACCATTTGGGGCTTTCCCTTTCCTGAACTTTCCAATAAAACAAATAAATGACCGGGTGGTGGCTGTTGAACAAGTACTGGCCCAAGATCTATTGCAGGTACACCAATCCATGCTGGGTAAAGACAACCCCAGTGAAAAACTTGCCTTAGCTGAAAAATGGTTGTACCATAATTTCCGTGCGGATAAGGCTCCCCCTCAATCCTTGATAGAGATGGTGACCAACTTGTCCTTTCAACCTGTTACGGCATATAAGCAGGTCATTAAGGATTATCCAAATTCACAAAAGCACCTAATAGCGCAATTTAAAAAGTACGTTGGCCTCACGCCCAAGCTGTATCATCGAATTCTCAGATTCAATGATATCCTTCAGCAAATCAATAAGAAAGAAACCATCACCTGGACCCAAATTACTTACCAAAGTGGTTTTTCCGATCAGTCTCATTTTATCAAAGAGTTCAAGCATTTTTGCGGCTTTAATCCTCAACAGTTCATTAAACAGGATTTTAATCAAAACCCCACTAATTTCTTTCCGGTAGAGGATCCAGGTTAATTTTTTACAATACAATACGGTCTGGACTGGCTATTATTGGAAGAAAAGATAACTATGGACTTAACAACAGCATTAGGCAACATCAATTGGCTGTCGGTATTGGTAGCGGGAATTTCATCTTTCTTGGTAGGCGGGATTTGGTATGGTCCTCTATTCGGCAGGGCCTGGATGGTTGAATTCGGATTTACCGAGGAGGACCTTAAGAAGCGGCCCCCGGGCAAAACCTTTGGCATTTCTTTATTGTTGGCGGTTATTGCCGCAGTCATTTTGGATATGTTCATTGGTCACCAGGCCACCATGGCTTATGGCACTATTGCTGGATTCTTTGCCGGCTTGGGCTGGGTCGCTACTTTTTTAGGAATATTATATTTATTCGAGATGCAGTCCTTAAAAGCCTACCTGATAAACGCCGGTTTCTGTATATTATCATTAACCGTTATGGGATTGGTATTGGGAGCTTGGTAAATATGTCATTATGGAAAAAGGAATTTTAGAAAAAACAGGAAAGCCTTTGGATCACTGGATTCGAATGGTGCAGGAGTCCGGTATTGAGAAACATGGGGCCATCATGAAACATTTAAAATCAGAATATGCATTCAGTCATGGCTACGCTAATTTCGTGGCCCTAAAAGCACGGAAGTCCGACGCCGCCTCCATGGATGAGGAAACTCTGCTGAAAAATCAGTATCAGGGCAAAGAACATTTAATACCGGTCTATAAAAAGCTTATGGCCAAGATCGATGCTTTGGGAAGCGACATCACCAAAACCCCCAAAAAGGACAGTGTGAGTGTTATCCGGAAAAAGCAATTTGTCCTAATAAAGCCTGCTACCAAATCCCGTATGGATCTGGGGTTAAAACTAAAAGGGAAACCGGTAAGTGGTCGTCTGGAAAACTCCGGTCCTTTCGGAACAATGTGTTCTCATAGAGTAAAACTATCCAACGCCGATGATGTAGATGCGGAACTGATTGCCTGGATCAAAGAGGCTTATGAAATGGCGGGATAGCCGGTTCCAAGGGTCCCAACTTCTTATTGAATGATGATCTCAAAGCTTTGGGCAACATCAGTCTCACCACCGGCATTAGTAATATCACCTTGAGAAACCCCAGGAGCACTTTTATCAGGTTGGTGCCGTAAGGTCACCAACAAGGTCCCTTCACTTGCCGTTCCGGTTTGCAAATCAAATGTTAATCCTATGGGATTGCCCTCACTATCCTGGTCCTGATAGGTGATACTGAATTGGGCATTCCCGCCCAACTGGTAAAAAATCTGATGCTCATCACCTTCTTCCTCTACCTCGGAGGAAATGTCTTCTGCTGGATTTTGAGATTCATCCAAAAACTCGGTTGTCCCTGCGTAAGAACTACCCGCAACCAGATTTCCTGAAACAGAGACTACGGGTGGATTGGGCCCAACCCCATCCAAATCTTGGGATTGCAAGATAACCTGCGGCCCGGATGACGGAGTTAAAGTGACTCGCACTGTGGTGATAACCTCTTCTTGATTGATTGGGTCAGGGTCTTCCACCGTTCCACAAGCCATAAATAGTGCTAAGTATAGTATGGTAGGGGTCCAAGTTCTCATGAGTATCAAAAACTATATTTTAAGGAAAGCTGAAAGTTAACTCCAGGTTCATCAGTGAAAAAACGTTGGCGGTTCAAGTAATCCCGATAGCTCGTATTGAGCAAGTTTTCTATCGCCAGACCCACCTGCATTTCATTCTGACGTTTGAAATTGAAAGTGGTATTTACCCATAAATTAAGCAGGTGGTACCCAGGGGGTGGGGTACTGATGTCCACTTCCTGTAGCTCACCGGTAATAGGTAAGAAAACTTCAAAGTCATTATTAGGATAACGGTTCTGCTCAAAATTATAAATGCTTTCCAACCGGATCTGTAATTGATGCCATTGGGGTAAGGTAAAGGTCAGCCGGTTACGGAATTTAGGAGGGACCATGTTGATAAGCGGTCTATCTCCCATGATGTCCTGACCGTGGATATAGGAGTAGCTGTGATCAGACCCCCAGTTATCATGCCAGGATACCACCGCACGAACATCTACTCCCCATATTCTGGCATCCGTCTGTTGATATTCCCAAACCGGAAAAGCTCCTCTGATGGTCTGTTCAACTCCTTCCGGTTCTAAAAGGATAAATCCGTTGATGTGGTTGAGATAAGGAGCTATTTCCCAAGACCACCTGTTAGTCCCGGAAGCGATGGAGGCTCCAATTTTGTGTGAAGTCTCCTGTTCGATTCTCAGATCACCCAGCTCAATTCGAGAGGCACTCTGATGCAGTCCATCACTGAATAGTTCCGAAGGGTTGGGAGCTCTCTGCGCTAAAGTATAATTGAATCTAATCTTTCCCTTGTCCCCCCAGTGGTGGACTCCCCCTACGGAAACTGAAACATTATGGAAATCGAATTGCGGGTTTACCAGGATTTGATTCTCTAGAACTTCACTCACGAAATCTCCAAAATCAGTATCATAGCCTCTTTCGATCCACCGTGAGGTCTCGTACCATTTTTTGGCTTCGATCCGGTTGAAATCATAGCGAATGCCGGCGTCCAACAACCAAAAAGGGGACAGCTGATGTCGTGTAGTTATAAAGCCACCGAGTTCATAACGAATGTAGTTGGGCACCAATCTTTTGATCCCGGTGTCTGGATCGGCGAAGTTTTCCTGTATGCGATATAGCAGCCCAACTTTTGATGGAAATTGACCTTTTTGGTTCAAGTCTAGATCACCTGATAGGGTGTGAGTAGTCAATTCCAGGTCTATAACAGGTTTGTCCCGATCGTCCCCCACTCGCACATCAAATTCCAATCTCCGGTTGAACTGAAAATCATACTGAACTTGCCAGCGATTTCCCGATTCGTAGGATCTGAAATAATTGAGCCTGGCCAGGTGATGGGTGACTTCCTGTTTAGGAAGACCAATTTCATAGTCAAAATCACTCATAATCTGAGGCTGTTGACTATTAATGGCAGTAACAAGATCATCGATGTTGCCAATGTGAGAGGCCCTTAGAATAGCAATTTCTGCATCGTAAAGAGAATAATATAAATCAAATCCTCTGTTCGATTGGTTACGGCCGGTATGCAGCGAAATTCCTTTCTCGAAAATCCCGGAGTTGCTGAGATAATAATCCGGTGCTTTAAAGTCTCCAAATCGCTTTAACGAGCCTTGAATTTTTGTGAACCACCCGGAAGCGCTGCTTTTGAATACATCCGCATTAACCAGCCCGCCGCGACCGTTGCTAGAGGCTTGTAAGGCAGCTTTTCCATACAATGTATCTGGGACGAAAGGAGTTGCGTTTATCACGATGGTGCCGCCAATAGCATCGCCACCATACTGTAAGGCCTCAGCTCCTTTGACTAGTTGAACTCCCCCTGCGGAATTGATGTCCACATTGGGAGCGTGTTCCTCGCCCCACTCCATGTCCTGCAACCGCACTCCCTGATTAACGATCACTATCCTACTGCCATACAGTCCCTGCACCATGGGTTTTACCAGGGTTTTTCCGGTATTTAAAGAGGACAACCCGGTAATTTCTTTTAAAGCGTCTCCCAATGAGGCGCTTCCATAGCGCTCAAGGGTATTTAAACCCATGTGTTCCTGAATAGCTGAGGGCTCGCTTAACTCCAAACCTACAATTGTAAGGGCTTTAAGGGCTTCAATATGGTGTTCTAGTAATAGAGTTTTTTCAGTGTTTCCCTTAATCTCCAGCCGCAGTGTCACCGGTTCACAACTCACATGACTAACGGTTATGGTATATGTTTCCTGACAAAGTCCGTCCAAAGAATAGTAACCGGTGCTGTCAGCAACCACACCCCGATTAAGCTCCTGGACATAAACCGTGGCATAGGCCAAGTTACTTTGGTCATGCTCATCGATTACCGAACCGCTTAATGAGTAGTGGCAGGCTTCCTTTTGGGCGAAGCCATTAAAACCAATACTAATTAACATAATAATTAAGAGGAGGCATCTCATCTACTGTAGCTTTTTGCAAAGTGCGATAAATTCCAGTGGGGAACTATCAATAGGGTTTATCTGAGCACTGCTAGACTAGGGGCGGACCGCGATGAGTAAACTGATGAAATTGGTAGGGTCGGACTGTTTCGGGTAAGAAGACCAGCAAATCAGCTATGAATTGAGGCCAAGGTTTTGCTATTGTCAGGGTACTCACCCAATGATTGACTTGATAATCACACAACTGGCAGTGGTGATTTTGTGGATCGCTATGAAAATGGCGATCTGCGGTTTCACAGTTTGCCGGGGCTTGTGCAATAGTGTTGAATTGATGTATACTTTGATAAATCAGAGCAAAACTGAACAATCCCAGCAGAACCAATGAACGAACAATATGTTTAAGTTTACCGCTCAAACTTGATAAAACAATCAATGATAATAACAAATATATGAATTATTAAATTCAACCGTTGATAAGTAGGGGATGATAATTCCAGATAGCAATTACTTTTGCTACGCATGCAACCAATGGGTCCCCAAAAGCATCATTCAATTATACAACATTAAACTGCGTCATGAAATCTATCAAAACCATATTGACCACCAGCTTGTTAATGATTTTCTTAATGACAAGCCTGAACTCCTGGGCCCAGGAGGAACGTTCAGAAACGGTAAAAGCCTTTAACAAATTGCTGGTCAGCCCACACATTGAGTTGATCTTGATAAAGGGAGACAAGGAGCAGGTGCGCTGGGAATTTAAGAATATCACTGTGGATAAGCTAAATGCGCAGCTGGATGGCAAAACACTGCATCTTTACCTAGACAAAGCCAAGGTTACTCCCAAATTACAGAAGAACCGTGATCAAGGGTGGAACTACAAAGAAAGCATCTATAAACATGCTAAAGTGAAAGCATATGTCACCTATCGGGAATTGAAAGCGCTTGAGCTTAGGGGTTCCGAAATGGTT
>JAOTYN010000076.1 GCA_029861825.1 Cyclobacteriaceae bacterium | reverse complement strand
AATCCTGACGGGCGAGACCGATATGTGAATTGGTACAATCAGGTCTCCCATAGTATTCCAAATCCTTCTCTGGACGATCGGGAACACCGTGAGCCCTGGCCTCGTGGACGGTCCAACCACTATATGTTCGATTTGAACCGGGATTGGGCCTGGCAAACTCAAATAGAATCTCAAAAGCGAATTGTCCTGTACAATCAATGGTTTCCCCAGGTTCATGTAGATTTTCACGAACAAGGCCTTAACCGTCCCTATTACTTTGCTCCGGCCGCTGAGCCCTACCACGAGCTGATCACCCCCTGGCAAAGAGAGTTTCAGCATCGCGTAGGAGAAAATCACGCCCGGTACTTTCACCGTGAAGGTTGGTTATATTTTACTAAAGAAGTCTTCGATTTGCTGTATCCCAGCTATGGTGACTCCTATCCTATGTTCAACGGCTCTATTGGAATGACCTATGAGCAGGGTGGTAGCAGCCGCGCCGGTTTGCAGGCGATTACGGAAAACCAGGATACCTTGACACTCAAGGACCGGATTGCCCATCATCATACCACAGGCTTATCGACCATCGAGGTTACTTCCAAAAACGCTGAGGAAGTTATTGAGGAGTTTACCCGTTTCTTCAGGGATAATCAAAGTAATCCCCCAGGAAAGCATAAGAGTTTTGTAGTGAAAGGGTCCAATGACCCCCAGAAGATCAAGGATCTTTGTGATTTTTTGGACAGTCATCTGATCACCTATGGAAGATCCACTAACAGCCGGTCCTATAAAGGCTATAGCTACCTTCAACAAGAAAACAGCTCAGTGACCGTTGAAAGCACAGATCTGGTGATAAGTGCCTACCAACCAAAGTCCGTACTGACTCAGGTTCTTTTTGACGCCGAACCGAAGCTATCCGATTCACTTACCTATGATATTACCAGTTGGGCCCTACCCTACCAATTTCAACTGGAGGCCTATGCCCTTACCGAAAGAATCAACCTGCAACCCTGGGGGGAAGCCCCGGTGAAGCCCGTTACAGATGCCTCTGAAAACGCCTATGCATATATTGGCAAATGGAAAAGCTTGGAAGATGCACGTTGGTTGAGCAAGCTATTGCTAAAAGGAATTAAGGTACGATTTGCAGAAGAGCCCTTTACCATTGAGGGCCAGCAATACGATCCAGGATCACTGGTTATAACCAAGGCTGATAATCGCGACAATCCTCAATTTGGAACTATCGTAGCTCATGCCGCTAAAGAACTGAACCGCACTGTCCATGTCTTAACTGGTGGCTGGGCGCAAGAAGGATCAGATCTAGGGGCACGATCGTTTCGGTTTATTGAACGACCTCAAGTGGCATTGTTATCAGGAGTAGGTACCTCTTCTTTCTCTTTTGGGGAGTTTTGGCATTTTTTCGAACAACAGCTCAACTATCCAGTAACTATTATTGACACCCGATATTACAAAAATGTGGACCTTGATCATTACCAGGTGTTAATTCTTCCCAGTGGCAACTATGACTTTAAAGAAAAGGAATTCGTTAGACTGAAACAATGGATCCGTGATGGAGGTCGCTTGGTGGTGGTGGGAAACGCACTTAATCTTTTAGCCGGTAAGGATGGTTTTGCCTTACAAAAAGACACTACCGAGACTGAATCCGGCAGCCCGTCTCCAGGCTTGTATAAAGATCGTCGTCGGGAATCTGTAACCGACAACATACCTGGTGCTATCTTTAAAGTGACCCTGGACGCCAGCCACCCTTTAGGATTTGGATATGATCAAAGTTATTTCAGTTTGAAAACCAATGATTTGACCTTCCCATATTTGGACGGTGAATGGAATGTGGGAACCATTGCCGATCCTTCCTCTTTGGTAAGTGGATTCGTCGGTTACCAGATATTGGAAAAACAACAGAATGCTTTAGCATTGGGTGTGGAAGAAATGGGTAGCGGAGCCATAATATATATGGTGGACAACCCTCTGTTCAGGGCATTTTGGTACAATGGAAAAATGCTGGTAGCAAATTCTATATTCTTTGTCGGCCAATAGCCCCAATTTGCAAAATAGAAGTACCATGTTTTTGAGTTTATCATTGAAATTGTCTGGGTGAAATCTTCTATCTTTGCTTTTATTTGACCGATCAGTGACAGAAAGAGCCCAGTATTATAAACTCCTTTATCGCTATCGCCGATACTTAAGAAGACTCCGATGAATAGATCAAGGCGATACTAGTAGTATCGGGCCTACCAAAAACCGACAGTGGTTACTGGAGGCCTTGGAAAAGTTGTACTATAGACTTTTAAGGCTCCATAAGAAAATACTCATCATTTCCTCCGCTGCAGCAGTATCATTGCTTATTTCCACCAACCCCTTGTATGCACAGTGTGCTAAACTGGAGTATACCGAGATTACCGGTGGTTCGAACCCCATGAACGGAGAAGAAATTGGGAGTTATTCCACTCCTTACTTCGTGGATATTGATAATGACGGAGACCAGGATTTATTTCTGGGTGAATTCAGCGGGACCTTTTTCTATTATGAAAATACCGGCTCTGCTTCCTCCGCCACCTTTGTACAACGTACCGGGGCCGCAAACCCCTTAACGGATTTGATGTAGGTTCATTTTCCACACCAGCATTTGTAGATATTGATAACGACGGTGACTTTGATATGTTCGCTGGTGAGACCGGGGCCAACTTTAATTATTTCGAGAATACCGGTACCGCCGCTTCTCCTACGTTTGTACAGCGAATAGGTGCTGCCAATCCTCTCAATGGAGCCTCTGATGGTTTCGCCCGTGGTCTGGCTAAGTACCAAGATTATCTATTTGTAGGATATTCCAAACTTCGGCAAAACTCTTCGATCTTTGCCAATCTGGATTTCTCCAAAAAAGCTGATCAATGCAGCATCAGTATTATTCATGCCCCCACAGGAGCCTTTGTTGGTGAAATACGATATCTCAATAGTGTAGACGAGATCTTTGATATTCAAATAATACCAGAAGTTGTAAGGCCCAATATTCTGAATACCCAATCTGAGGACTTTAAAGCAGCCCTAATCACCCCTGAAGCTACTTACTGGGGTAAAAAATCCTGATAATCAGCTGTTTAATTTGGAACATCGATCCGAAAAATGAGTTCGTTCATCTAAATACCAACGAGATCAATGTCCCAATCCGACTTTCTCATATCCAGGGATTACCCAATAGGAAAGACGTGGAGGAAGCCCGCATTGTGGAAACCAATGGATATGGTATTACCAAGCCCATCGCTGACAACAACATCAAGGCCGGACGGGCATTGAATCGCAGAGTAGAATTTGAAATTGTGTTTTAAGTTTGGAAGCATATTGAAAAACAAAAAGGAGGGTTAAACCCTCCTTTTTTTGTTAGTATCGATAAGGATTGACCCGGCAACTATATCCATCATCTTGATAAACCGGGCGATTACGATCATGCCCCTTGGGACGATGATAATCATACCGGTCCGGATGACGATATCTGTCCCTTCTCATGGATCGAGTATCAACAGCGTAAAGAGCTACATCCCGTTTTCGGGTACGTACATTAAATCTGGTTTCCATACCAGGTCTCAAAACGATCACCTTCCGGGATTTGATACTTCGGCCTCTTCGCCCGAACACCTCTACCACCACCCGGTGTTTCCCCGGACGCATCCTGGGAGCCCTAACCAGTTGCCTGGGATATTTGTTTATTAAATTACCATCTATATACACACGCATTAATCGACCGTCTTGAGTCGAAAAGGTGGCCTTAGCCGGGGCATAGGCCCAGGCCGCTAATCCAGCAAATGCCACTAATGCTATTGTCATCATTGCTTTTTTCATAACCCTAACATTTAATTCATACTTTGAAAGGGATACAAGCATGATGCCAAGATCGGCAAATTGCTGTATATCAAGGTATTAGGAAAACTGGAAGAGAGACTAATCCATGTATTTCTCTCTTAGAAAATGCACCAGTCTATCCTTATCAACCCCATTGACCACGGTGTCCTTACCCACACTTTTATAGTTAAAGCCCTCTTGGGTAAGCTGTCGAATAAGCTGATTATTTAGGATATTCTTGCCATCATAGATATTGAGGGCCCGCATTTTTTTCAATTGACTCATCTTGGGATTACGAAATTTCTCGTGTTCGTTACCAATTACCAATCCGTCCAGATCCTGGTCGAACATCTGGTACTGATCCTGACAAATAGTGAATTTCCCCTTATACTGTTGGTTTTCAATTTCAAAATTGGTCAGCGCTCCTTTTACCGTATCGAAAATAAAGGCATGAGTCCCATGGTCCATAAGAAAACGGGCCACTTCAACGGCCTTTGATTCTCGCAGATCATCCGTTCTGGCCTTGAAACCAATACCCCAAATGGCTATGTTCTTGCCCTTCAAATCTCCGTTGAAATCATCTTGTATTTTATTAGCAAAGTACTCTATAATTTCTTCATTAATAGCTATGGTGGACTTGATTAATGACAGCGGTACACCGTTTAAGCGACCGTATTCCGCAATAGCCCTGGTATCTTTGGGGAAACAGCTTCCTCCATACCCCATACTGGCATTTAGAAATTTTCTGCCTATCCTGGAGTCACGGGCAATGCCTTCCTGGATCTCTCTAATATTCGCTCCAATGGAATCGCAAAGCACAGCCATCGAATTCATAAAGGATATCTTGGTAGCCAGAATAGAATTAGCTGCATACTTGGTCAACTCTGAACTTATGGTGGACATGGGGCAAAGCGTAGCTTTGCCATGCAAGTAGCTAAAGAATTCCGTTATTTTCCTCAATGCCTCAGGATCATCGCATCCGTAAACAATGCGGTCGGGGGTTCGCAGATCTTCTACTGCCGACCCTTCCGCCAAGAATTCCGGACACGAGCCTACAGCGAACTTAAAATCGGTCTTTAAATTGGAGGCAATAATGTCTTGAACCATGTAGGCCGTACCAGGAGGCACGGTGCTTTTATTTAAAATGATGGCATCATTTTTCAGATTGGCTGCGATTTGTTCAGCCGCTTTACAAACGTATTTCAGATTGGCCCTACCCCTGGCGTTTGGCGGGGTACCCACCGAAATAAATATGAATTCCGGGTCCTCTAAAGCTTCCTTAATATCCGTTGTTAACTTAAGATTCTCTCGATTTTCTCTTAGTAATTCCGGTAAGCCTTTCTCGTGAATATGCAACTCATGAGTGGTCCCATCTAAAACCTCACGGATATTATTAATTTTCTGCTCGTCAGGATCATAAATGGTAATTTGATGAGTCCTTGAAAAATGAGCGGCAGTAGGTACGCCTACATAACCCGCCCCGAATATGGTAACCTTGGACATGTTTGATCTTCCGTTAAACTGGAATTTAAAAAGAACAAAAATAACAATTTTTTCTTAGTATTATGCAATTCTATGATGTTTGACGGTAAAAGGATTGAATCTGAGTTTGGTATTTCTTTAGAAGAATACGGCGTTTTAACTTTAACGTGGGAGTTAGCTCTCCGCTTTCCACGCTCCATTCGTCGGGTATGAGTTGAAATTTCTTGACCTTCTCAAATTGCGCGAAATGTTGGTTCTTTTGATCTACTATATCATTGAATAGTTGTACGACCCGTGGTTCTTCCAACAACTCCATTATCGAATTGAATGATAATGCCTGGGATTTTGCCCACTGTTTTACTCGCTCGGTGGAAGGTACTATTAGAGCAGCTGGAAATTTTTCACCCTCTCCTACTACCATCATCTGATCAATAAACGCAGACTCTTTGAAATGGTTCTCCAACAATTGGGGAGCTACATATTTTCCTCCGGAAGTTTTAAAGATCTCCTTCTTGCGATCCGTGATCTTGAGCAGGTTATGCTCGGACAAACTGCCAATATCACCAGTATGCAGCCAACCCTCTGAATTAATAACATCATCAGTCAGATCCTGCCTCTGGTAATAGCCTTTCATAACATTGGGCCCCTTAACCAGGATCTCCCCGTCATTCGCAATTTTAACGGAGACTCCTTCCAGGGGATAACCGACACATCCTATGCGGGCGGTTTCATAATCGAGAGGAGTAAAGCAAACCCCGGGCGATGTTTCGGTCAAACCATAGGCTTCCAACACTGGTATTTGAGCAGCCCAAAATGCTCTGGCAATACCGCTGTGCAGGGCCGCTGCACCCGATACAATAAAACCAACATTTCCCCCCAGCGCCGCCCGCCATTTCTTAAATACCAATTTGTTGGCCAGATGGAGCTGAAAGCGATACCACCAACTTTTCTTCATGGGAAGCTGGTACTGTTGAGCCAGGTCTAAGGACCAGTCAAACAGGCGCTTTTTAATACCAGTAAGGGATCTCCCGGTATCCATAATTTTCTCGTAAGTCTTCTCCAGAAGTCTGGGAACGGCAGAGAAGTAATGAGGTTTCACCTCTCGTAAATTCTCTCCTATGGTATCTATGCTTTCCGCAAAATATATGGAAACTCCTAAATACACCGCCATGAAGGACGCAGTGCGTTCAAATATATGACACAAAGGGAGGAAGCTAAGGGTACGAATTTGATGGCCGGTAGCGGGGAAAATTTTGCCCACAGCTAGTGCATTTGATAAGATGTTGTGATGTGATAACATTACCCCTTTGGGGTTGCCAGTAGTACCACTGGTATAAATTATAGTTACTAAGTCCTGAGGATCTATGGATGATTTAACGGATTGTAGTTGTTCGCGAGCAGCAGAAGTTTCCTTTTGGCATACTTCTCGCCAGTGGGGAGCTTCCTCAATGCGGTCGAAAGAATAAATTCCCCTCACTGTTTCCAAACCCTGGGCGGCTTCATGAACCCTTTCGAATAATTTGACCCCTTCCACAAACACCAGGCTGGCTGATGAATCCTTTAGAATAAATTTATAGTCGGCAATGGTAATCGTGGGGTATAATGGAACACTAATAGCCCCGATTTGTTGAATAGCATAGTCCATTAAGATCCATTCAGGGCGATTAGGAGAGACTATGGCTACTTTATCACCTTTACGGACACCAAGAGCTAACAGACCATAGCTAATCTCGTTGATTTGTTCTATTACCTGCTCAATAGAGATTTTTACCCAGGAGCGGCCTTCTTTGTAGGCCAGGGCATCGACCTGTGGGTAATGTTGTAATTGGTATGCGGGAATTTCAAATAATCTCGAAATTGTCACGTCTGTATACTCCATTCTTTGATAGGTTTTAAATAAACTGTAAACCAACCGTATTTACAAGATATTATGGGGTAAGTCCTTGTTTATGATTAATATTGAACAAATATTTTTTGCTACAATGAAACAAATAGGTTTTGTTATTTTTTTCCTGAGTGCTGTAATTTCCGCAAACGGACAACAATTGTTATTAAATGTTGAAAATATTGACAGTAAGAGCGGCCAATTGATCATTTCATTGTTCAGTAATGCAGATGATTTCCTTAAAAAGCCCGTTTATGAAAAATTCGTAAGCGTAGATCAAGCGGCTTACATGACTATTGAGTTGACGGATGTTCCGGAAGGTGACTATGCACTCTGCGTGGTTCACGACGAAAATGGCAATGGAAACATTGACACAAATTTTCTCAAAATCCCTAAAGAGGCTTATGGGTTTAGCCATAACCCCAATAGTAAATTTGGCCCTCCCAAATTCCACAAAGCCAAGTTCTCCTTCCGCGAAAATCTGGAACTTACGGTATTACTTAATTAAAGTTTTCCTGCAAATTGGGAGGACCTTCGTCGAAATCCCCTCTTAAGGAGCGGAATCTCTTTCGCGCCTCCGCACTATAGATACTTCCCGGAAACTTGGTAAGAAAATCCTGGTATATTTCCATGGCTTTTTGGGCATTTTGAAGTTGATCCTCGTAAATGGTACCCATTAGAAAATAAGCGTCGTCACTGAGAATATCGTATTGATATCCTGTCACCACATCGTTTAGCAATTCCAGTGCCTTATCAAAATTACCTAACTCCAGGTAAATGTTTGATTGCAACCAAAGGATCTCGTCCGTAAGACTATGCCCAGGATAAGATTCCAGTAAGTGGTTTAATTTTAAAAGTGCTTCCTGTCGGCGATTCTGGAATAAGGTAAGTTCCACGTCGGCATAGGCCTGCATTGCCAGGTCTGTAGTGTCAAACACGGTGTTGTCTTGGATCAGCAGGCTTAAGGCCATGGCATTGTTGGAGATCTCCCGGGAGGTTGCCAGCTTTAATATATCCAGATGTCCCTGGGCCAGTTCAAAGTCACCTTTGAAGTAAGATAACTTAGCGTTTCTCAATTTGGCCTCATAGCCCAGAGGTTGGTCTTTTTGAGCCTTTTCTACCTGTGAGTACAACAGCGTGGACTCCCAGTGCTCCTGATTCAACAAATAAATATCTCCCAGATCCAGTTTAGCCTGATTCTGTAAGGAGGATTTTATTCCTGGAGTTGAAACGATATTCTGCAGAATACTGATAGCCGAGTCTCTGCGATCCAGGTAAAAAGCATACAGTAAGGCCTGGCTTCTCATTGCTTCCAGGGTCCGTTCGTTTTTACCTATTTCTACAATGATCTCATCATAGTCTTTAATAAGATGCCTGATTTCCTCCAGGTCCACAGGGAAGGTATTTTTCACCAACTCTTCCCGTGATTTTACCAAAAAACGTTTGGCCAGTTCGTAATTGACCCCAGTTTTAGTATTTTTTGCTACGTGAGTAAATACCTTTATGGCATTTTTATAGTCATTATTATCTAAGGCGATTTTACCGATCTCCAAAACCCGGGTACCTCCCCCCTTTTCCCTTTTATCTAAAGCTCTGGCTTGTACGAAAGCCCCGTAAAAGTTTTGTTGTTGCAGATTTACCCAAATTAGCAACGATGCATATAAAGATTCATTGGGGTTCTTCTGGATCTTTTCATAAAGCAGTTTCTCCAATTGAATAAGATCCTCCTCATCGGTAAGCAGATTCTGCAGAATGTTTTTTACATAATTGATGTTGTTGGGATTACTGTTGGCAAAATTCAAATACTCATTTACCATTTCCGTCTTCTGACTCATCCTTCGATGGATCTCTGCCATCTCCAGGGCATATAGGTGGGGGTCTTTTTCCGCTTCCCTGCCTAATTGATAGGCTTTTAAAGCAAATGGCGTTTCCTGTTTGTTGAACAAGTATTGGGCGGCTGATATGATTTGATATTTTTGATTCTTAATGGACTGTAAGGTGCGGATTATCTGTTGATCAGCCTGATCCGGTTTGCCTGCTTTGCGATAAAAAATGCCTAGATCCAATGGGTATTGAACCACTGCCGGAAACTGATGGATGAGCTTCTGCAGGTAAGAGACCCCCTGATCATAATCACCCAGTTGAGCCAGCACCGTTAAGTATCTATTGTGGATCTGGGGAATGTTGCGGTTTTTTCTGGAAAGCTCCTCATACAATACTTTGGCCTTTTCCAAATCCCCTTTTGCGAAATACTCATTGGCCAAGCCTATTCTTTGTGAATCTTGTGCTTGAGTTGGTACCTGTATCAGTAGACACCAAATCATCGCCAGGACGACCCCTTTCATATAAGTGAAGCTTTTATCCATACACTGATATAATATAATTACTATTAAATTACTTTATTATTATCTATTAGGTTGTGGATTAGGTGGATAAATTTTAAAAGTATCTCTTTGGTATTAGAATTGTTTATTAACTATTGAAAATTTCAAAGTTATTAACATTGTACTAACATGGTACCTCTTGATTATCAATTAATTAATATAATTAACTACTTTTTCTAATAAATGTTGATAACCTTGGAGTACGCTGGGTGATGTTTGAATCTATGTTGGCAACTACAAATTGATGCTATTTATCCCCATCAAGTTTTATCAAATACCCTCGGGCGCATAAAATAGTGATGATATCCACAGATAGTTAATAAGTTATACACGATTAAAAGTCTAAATCAACATCGTTTTGTTCCCAGTTTGCCCTGATGGTAATGGTATTACTTCCTACATTAGGATGAAAAAACAAACGAACGGGTTCGGGTAATCGCGATTCATTAATATTTCCCGGATCCCATTCCCCATTGTTGTCAGCATCGATTAACAGCCTAATGCTGTAATCACCTGGTACCACATTACGAAAAGCGTATTGAGCGGACTCTGAAGATTTTTGAGTTTCTATTACCTTGAAATTCTTATCGATAAGTTGTAAGGTGTAGCTGGGGTAAGAAGTCTTGATGGATCCCGCAAGCACCCCATGTTCTTCAGGCTTCTTAATGATCAACTCCCTCACTATTTGATTAAGTGTATCTTCTTCTACGGAGATAAAACCTGTTTTAGCAATAATGAATTCAAAGTTGTTTTCCCATCGCAAAAGAGTGGTATCCTGATTGAAAATGGAATCCATATCAACCCGTAGCTCTATCAGATCTCCACTGTAATTGAGAGTTATAGCATCTGGTGATAGGGGTATCTGCGTTACACTGTCGAAACGAAAATAAATGCTGTCGTAATTAATACGGTCAACGGGTTTAGTTAATACAAGCATACTGGTAAACCTTCTGTTAACACCGCCGCTGGGGAGCAACAGATTCGCAGTGAATTTCTCAGGCTCACGGGTGGATTCCTGAAATTTGATGTAAACCGTAGTATCCAGTTTTTGGGAGAGACTGTCACGCACCTGGAATCTTAGAGCTAAGCTGTCTTTCACCTGGTCGTTTTTATATATCCGGAGGGTTTTGTGGGATTCCACTAAATTGGATTTTAACAAGATGGTACTGTCCAACAACTGATAATCCACCAAGTACTTATTAAACTTTAAGTCGAAGTTACTGTGAACAGGTCTGCTGTTTTGCAAAACAATAGGACGGGTATCTAAAGTCTGTAAATTGAATTCAAGACCGGAGGTGGAATCACTCAACAGCAAACTGGAAGGTAGAAAGGCGTAGCTTTCGTCTTGCGATTCTAGTTTTAAGTTTCGATTGGCGTCGCTTAGAGCGTATACAAGGTATGTACCGTATTTGACATTACGTAGGCTAAAACTTCCATCTTTAAGGGTCTTGGTACTGTAAAGTGGTGGCCCGCTAAAGATTGTTAATGAGTCATCGACTTGGTACATGGAAATCGTAATGTCTTCTTGAGGTTCTAATGTCATCAATGAACGCACTTTACCACTTACGGAAACAGAATCCAAAAAATCACCTGTACTAAATACAAAGGTCAGATTATCAGGGACATTGCTTTCAGTAATATCTTTAATACCTTCTCGGAAATTTAAGGTATATGTAGTGGCACTATCGAAGGGTTCCTCAAAGGAAAGAGTGATCTTATTCCTGTTTACTTTGGTTTTATAAGTACTTGAAGTCCTGGGAGTGATTAGTAATTGACTGCGTAAATTATCCTCTTTAATATATTCATCGAATTCCAGGACGATTTCTTGACCTTGAAAATTTAGACTGCCATTAGCCGGTACCGTGGTTAAGATTACCGGTGGATCAATATCTTTCAATCCTCCGGTAAGCGGAACCTGTTTGGCGCAGGCAGTACAGATCAAAAGCAAAAGGCAACATTTTTTCATTTCCTCAGTATGTAAACCAAACTAGAAAAATTACCATTGTTTTTTTTGGCCCATTGATTGGATTTATAACCGGATATCAATCCATTAAATATAGAGCCATTTTTGTATTTTTCACTGAGAATGCTGACGTAATATGCATCTAATTGTAGTGGATGGATTTTCACTAATTTCAGTTTAAAACGCCGGGCAAGATATTTGATATTGGATTTATCAAAATGGTATAAATGACGGGGTAC
>JAOTYN010000491.1 GCA_029861825.1 Cyclobacteriaceae bacterium | reverse complement strand
CAGACGGTGCTACAAATGCTCACCAAGCAGCAGATTTGGCTGGTAGCGCCTCTTGGTAAAAAATCTGGATTTAAATTCTCCAAAAGGGATTACCTTGAGAAAAATTACGGTTTAAGTAATTGGCAGGGCTGGCCCATCATTAGAGACGCGGCAGCCAATCTATTGATGGAAACCGTAAATCGAGAAACCACCGGCGATCATGAGCTCTTCACCATGAAAGTAGTACATTACCAGACCTTGCAAGAGGCGGATATATTAATGTTCAACCATCTTATCGATGAACGAATCATTCTTAATTAGGCCGTGCGTATCTTATTGACAGGTGTTACCGGGTATATAGGCAGAAGACTGTTACCGGTCTTGTTGGAGCAAGGGCATGAGGTAATATGTTGTGTCAGAGACCGTCAACGTTTCGACGTTAAAAGCTTCAATCACCATCTACAGGTAATCGAGACAAATTTTCTGGATACCGACACTTTAACACGGATTCCAAAAGACATCGATGCCGCTTATTATCTTATCCACTCCATGGCCTCCTCTACCAAGGATTTTGAAGATTTAGAGAAAATTTGCGCCCGGAACTTTCGTGAGGTTATCAATAAGACCAAAGTCAAACAGGTGATCTATCTCAGCGGGATCATTAACGACAAACGATTATCAGAACATCTTGAATCCCGAAAGGCGGTGGAAGAAATTTTAGCGGGAGGAAGCTACAATCTAACTACCTTAAGAGCAGGTATCATTGTAGGGTCTGGTAGCGCTTCTTTTGAAATAATCCGGGATCTCGTAGAGAAGCTTCCAGTGATGATAGCCCCCAAATGGCTAAAAACCCGTTGCCAGCCTATCGCCATTCGGAATGTTATTCAGTACCTATCCGGTGTGCTTGCTTTTGAAAAAACATATGATCAGAGTTTTGATATCGGAGGGCCTGAGATCCTGACTTACAAGGAAATGCTATTGGGTTTGGCAGAAGTCCGCCAATTAAGGCGGTTTGTTTTTATAGTACCGGTTATGACCCCGAAGTTATCTTCTTACTGGCTCTATTTTGTTACCTCCACTACCTATAAACTGGCCATTAACCTGGTCAATAGTATGAAAGTGGAAGTGATTTGTAAGCCTAATCAACTGAACCAGTGGTTAGACATACACCTCTACAGCTATAAGGAAGCGGTACAACTGGCTTTTGATAAGATCGCTCAGCAGGAAGTACTATCCAGTTGGACAGATGCTTTATCTGGGAACGCCATGGAAAGCGGCCTGCATCGTTTTTTACAAGTTCCCACCTACGGCTGCCTTAAGGACACAAGAAGCCGTAAAGTAGCTCAGGAATCCAGAACTTTAGATAAAATCTGGTCTATTGGCGGAGATACCGGCTGGTACTATGGAAATTGGATGTGGGGACTTAGGGGATTTTTGGATAAGTTAATGGGTGGTGTGGGATTGCGAAGGGGACGCAAAAATCCTCGAAGCATCCATGCTGGTGAATCACTTGATTTCTGGAGAGTTCTTTATGCCTCTCAAAAGGAAAAACGTTTACTTCTTTATGCAGAAATGATACTGCCCGGTGAGGCTTGGCTGGAATTTAAAATTCGAGATCAGGTACTGATCCAAACCGCCACCTTCCGGCCCAAAGGGATATGGGGCAGACTATATTGGTACTCTCTGGTAGGGGCTCATCATATTATATTTAATGGCATGATCAAGCGATTGGCTTCCTGAAGAACCCCCGCTTGGGTATACTGGTGGGTACTTTTGATAAAATGCCTGTGGAGAAGCAGGAAACCCATCTGAGTTTGCGGGAGAACGATTTGGCCGATATGTAATATTGATTTTAGCGCCGCCCGAATTGAAACTATGGCAATCTAATCCAGATTACCGCTCCTTACAATGGTAGACTGTGCAGGTTCTAAAGTCCTTTAAGGCTGCCCCTACACTGATTAAACTCATCCGCCATTCTGAGCCCTATCAAGGCCATTTCAGAGGTTTATTTGTATGTTCAAAGTTCACTTTTGTCCTGATAGGACAAAGTCATACAAACACTTAAACTTATGAAACGCTTTTTCCTTATAATCTCGATAATGGGGATGTATTGGGCCACATCCGCTCAAGAACGAATCCCCGTGGATTTGCAAAAAACCCAATTCAATTTGAATATATTGGACCCCAGCGTATCCTTTGAATTGAGCATCAACGATCATCAATCCATAACCGCAGCGGTTGGACTTACTGGTCTGCCTGATGAGGGTGGCACCTCTTTGAATCCCTTTCTGCGAAGTTCGTACAGAAATTACTATCTAAGAAAAAGAGTAAAAAAAGAGCTGATGCCCAACTCTGGAAATTATATTGGGGTCATAGCTGGATATAACTTCGACTCAATAACTGACAATATAGAGCCCGGAACTACCCGCTTATCCAACTCCTTTTATGCTGGCCCTGCCTGGGGCATTCAGCGCAATTACCGGAGCGGCATTCATTTGGGCCTAAGCATCGGGGGTGGTTTTGCCATAGACAATCACTCCGACCTTTATTTCACTGGGGTAGGAGCATTTGAGTTCGGGTTTGTGATCCAATAACTAATGAGCTTATTAACATTAAAGCGGGGATCTATGCACAGTCCCATATTTAAATTTGTCCTGATACTAATGCTAGGGGCGTTTTCTATCCAGGCCCAGCAATGGAAACAAGAAGCTGAGGTCATGGTTGAGAATCAGCTGATCGCCCGTAACATCAAGGATCAAAAGGTCCTGAAAACCATGCGCGATACCCCCAGGCATCTGTTTGTACCGCAAACCTATCGACATCTGGCCTACCAAGACGGTCCTTTGCCAATAGGGCATGACCAGACCATTTCACAACCGTACATCGTGGCCATAATGACGGAGTTGCTGCAATTGACAGGAAACGAGAAGGTGTTGGAGATTGGTACGGGTTCCGGATATCAGGCTGCGGTATTGTCGCCACTTTGTGCGCAGGTTTACACCATCGAGATCGTAGAGCCGTTAGCCGATCAATCCCAGGTCTTATTGAAGAAAATGGGGTATCTAAATGTAGAAGTAAAATGGGGTGACGGCTATCAGGGATGGCCAGAGCAAGCTCCTTTTGACCGCATCATTGTGACTGCTGCACCCCCAAAGATCCCTGAG
>JAOTYN010000490.1 GCA_029861825.1 Cyclobacteriaceae bacterium | reverse complement strand
AGTGGCCTCTGCTCCAACCGGTTCCAGACCCCAGGTGATGATTCTGGTTGTTGTGCATATATCTGAGTCATATAACTGACATTGAACCTTAGGAAATCTATGATTTCACAGGCACTATCTATTTCAGCTTGGTAGGCATTCTTTGACTGCCCCAACATGGTAGCAGCATTTAGTTTTGCCCTGTAGGGACCGGCAATGAGGTCCGCCGCTTTCAAAAATATGCCGGCACGATGCTCCCAGCTCATCTCAGCCCAAGCTGTTCTGGCGCCCAGGGCAGCCTTTATGGCAAGTTCCACATGTGTGGCGTCGCCCCGATGAAAATGTCCCAGTACATGTTGATGATCGTGAGGCGGGTGCAGTGAAACGGTGTTTTGTGTTCTTACCTTTTCACTACCGATGTACATTGGTATATCCAATTCCTGAGCGCGTGCTTCATTCAATGCTTCCTGGAGTAATTTTCGTTCTGAAGAATCCGGTTCATAGTTAAGAACTGGCTCATTTTTAGGGGTTGGCACCCGGTATATTCCTTTGGGCATGCTAGTGGAAGTTTGTGTCTGAAAAATTAGAACACAAAGGTAATTATTCGGCTCAAAAATGGAAATATAAGAGCGTTATAATAAATCTTTCAACTGAGTCAGACAATCCACCCGGTAGGTTGAATCGACGGCTTCATTAAGGTTCGCGGGGTCGTAATAGATCTGATCAATGCCTGCAGAGCGTGCACCTGCGATATCGGCCACAGGATTGTCCCCGATCATAACACATTCCGATCCTGAAGCCCGGACCATGTTGAGAGCAAAGTTGAAAATCTGGGGGTGCGGTTTTAGCCTTCCGGCCACCTCAGAAGTGACCACTGTAGAAAAGTAGGGACTCAATCCAGAACACGACAACTTGGTTTCCTGTATCTCTGAAAAGCCGTTGGTAATAATACTCATAGAATATCGTTCCTGAAGGTAGTCCAATATCTCCAGGGTGAAGGGCATCAGATGTGGCTTGCGTGGACATCGTTGAAGATATTCTTCTGCAAGACTCACCGGCACTTCGGATTTTGCTACCCCAAGCTGTGCCATTACCTTAGGAAATCGCTCTTTGCGAATAAAGTCCTGGTCGATTGAGCCTTGACGATACCGGTCCCAGAGATGAAAATTGACCTGATGAAAAGAGTCTGTGAACTGGTCGGCCGTGAATTCCCAGTTTTGATCAAAATCATAATCCACAAAAAGGTCTTTTAGGGTTTCGTTGGCATTTCGATGATGATCCCAAAGCGTGTGGTCCAGATCAAAGAACAGGTGTTGGTAGGCCATGACTATACCGGGAGATGCCGGCCAAATTTGTATTGGGCGAATTCCCTATTGGACTCCAATACCTTGCTAGTCTCAAGATCTCGCAGCAGAATAGGGTCCTTGTGCAAATAGTGGAAGATCTGACTTACAAAGTCTTTCACCTCTTCCTTTATATGATAAAAAACCCACTGATCTTGTTTTCGGGAACCTACCAACCCGGAGTTTTTCAAATAAGTCAAATGTCTGGATGTTTTGGTCTGGGTAAATTCCAGTATATGCTCAATATCGGAGATACATAACTCCTGATAATGGTAAAGCAGGAATAAGATGCGCACTCTAGACTCATCTGAAAACGCCTTGAAAATTTGTGCTCCTGAAACCAGTGTAAAGTTTTTTAGCCGCATAGCATCTGATGATTGCCTAATGTTGAAAGATACTACTATCCCCGTTTAAATAATAATTAAACCAGTCAATTAAAAGTCCCTTGTGGATATTCACTGCCGGCTATATCTGGACCGTTCCTGCGTCACTAGTTCATTCCAGGCTTTCACCACATCTATTTTAGGGTCGGCCCTTAAATAGATATATCCGGGTTCACGGGCATAGGGGTTTTTAATACTATCCACCATTGACATTTGATTGAACCATTGCGAAGTGTACTGCAGCTGGTCATCGATCATGATTTGAGTATGATAATCCTCTTGAGGTTCCGCCCACAAAATATGGGTTCCCGAGAAGCTGTAAGCTGTTGGCAGACTGTAGCGTTGGCGATAGTAATTTAAGACACTGGCGTGAGCATATGAGCCGCCATAAATCAAGCATTTGCTCTTCTCCTCTTCAGACAAGCTGTGATAAACAGCTGCGACCCTTTGTGCCAACTCTTCCCATCCATGCATGTCCGCCATATCTTGCGGCAAATCATAATACTTATTGTCCTCCCAACGTAATTTTTGTTTGACACCCAAGTAATTAGGCATTATTTTATTGTAAGTCTTAAGTGAACTCACTTGCATCAAGGGTAGGGAATAAGGCAGCACAGGAAGGGTAAAAAGTACGCATAACGCTATTAGCCCGATTCTCATTGAGGTGCTTTTCAGATAATATTCGAGAGTAACACCACCTGCTGCAAAAAGCGGCAAGAAAGCCCCCAGTGTATAGTATGCCTTACCTTGAGCCAAGCCAATAAACAAAATTGACCCGAGGAAAGCTAGCCCCAGGAATTTGTAAGGCCGAAGTTTTTCTATTCGGAAAAATCCCCATAAACCCATCAACCAGATCACCCCCAATAAATAATGAAAGCGAATCTGTGAACTGAGAAAATGCTGCCAATCTATCAATTCCAATTGTGAATCTTGCAGAGCTTGCATATGATCCACCACCGGCCATTTGTGTTGATATTGCCATATTATATTAGGAAGGAATACTATTAGCGCCAACACGATAGCAAGGTAAGGGCCTTTGGTTGTAAATAACTTAGCTCTACCGGTGAGCAGCAAGGCCAATATCAAAGCTAGTATATAGAAAACAATGGAATACTTCGTCAATAACCCCAAACCCACCACTATTCCCAGCCACCACCAATACTTTCTGTGGCCCGATTTTAATATTTTAACCAACAAAAAGGCAGAAAATATCCAAAATAGCTGATTCAAAGTCACCGGTTGGAATAATGTTCCGCTGGCCAGAAGAGAAGGCGAAAATAATAGAAACACCCCAGTAAAAATTACTGCCCAAGTCCGACCGGACAAGTCCTTGGCTAACAAACAACACAGCACCAGTTTCAGGGATCCAATTAAAGCTGGAAACAAACGGATGGCAAATACACTTCCCCCTAGCCAATGAGCTATTTTGGCTAGCACTGGAAGCGCCGGAGAG
>JAOTYN010000489.1 GCA_029861825.1 Cyclobacteriaceae bacterium | reverse complement strand
TTTCAATAGACCCGACTCTCCCCATGGGAAAATTCCACACTGCAGCATCACCAAATAATGCCGGATCACTTTTGCGAATATGTAATACTTTTCCGCCTTTGGCTGAGGCATCGTCTACCAGCCTTGGGCCCAGAATTCTGCCTGGTTTTGTTCTGATGTTTGAGAAAGTATAAGCCGACCATTTTTCCAGGCCACGGGAAAAATCCTCTTCTTGTTTAGTTTCATACAACCATTCAGGATCAACTATCCAAATCGACCGGCCGCCTCCATACTCTCCTTGCCCGGTTGCGAGAAGAATCTTACCTTCTTTGGTATAGGTTGCATTAGGATAGGAAGTACCTGAATCACCTGAAGGCATATCGTTTTGATCATTTCTGGATGGTATTCGCATAATCTCTCTGAATCCCCTCCAGGTATGACCGTCATCATCCGAAATGGCCATATGTAATACATCTCTGTGGGTATATATCCGTCCGAAATCGTTAATATCGGTGTCTGCAGTATTGCACCAAGTAAGTACCAAACGGCCATCGGGTAGTTTTAAAATATTCGCAGGGGAATTTGAGCTGTGAAAGATGGAGGCCTCCCCTGCAGACCATGATTCTCCTTGATCATTTGAGAAGGACTGGTACAAATAGCCCGTTTGTGTACGGCCAAGCAGCCATATTCTTCCATCTTTCAATTGCACAATATTAGGCTCTACAAAACCATAATTGTTCCCAATATAGCCCTCATAGACAGGGGCCAATATTTTAGAGGAAGATTCAATCCATGTCACCCCTCCGTCATCCGAATAGACACTGGAAGTAAAACACTGACCATATGGTGGTTTCCTTTCAGCAATGCTACGATGAAATCCAAAAATCAATCTCCCGGATTCGGTCTGTATGAATCCCCTTATGGCCCCAATACGTCCATCTGCTATTTTTATAAATGGAGACCAGCTTTTCCCATTGTTTGATGTTTTGGTGTGAAGCACATCATTGTTTTCTCTTTTAAATACCAATAGGTGTAAATCTCCGTTTTGATCGATCAATGTTCGGCGTGGATACTGCCAAATTACCGGATCTTCAAGTTCCAATTTTGGCGCTGACCAAGTGTAGCCATTATCAGTAGATGTAATGGACAATACCTGATCGCTAAACCGTTCCGGGGTATGATATATCTTAATATTCCCGTCGGCAAATACCTGGGCGGTGGCTTCATTCATGGGTGATTCTCTGATAAATGTTGGTTCCAGGCCATTGTTTTTAGGATAATGCTTAGTTAGATCATACGTTTGGTTTACATCTTGTCCAGTTACGTCAAATACAGATAACATCAAGCATATGTAGAAAATTAATACGGCAAGATTCTCACTGTATTTATAATCGATAAGCAATTTTGATGTGATCGAAGGTAATTGGATTTGAATATTCATTTGTTTTAACTTCCATTTGATATTCTATTAATATTTCGGAATTGTCCTTCTTAATGTCTAAGACAAACTTGCTCCAGAGCTACCCGTTGTTTTGTTTTCCAGGACTGAATAGCGGCCTCTACCACCATCATCGACTGAAATGCATCTTCTGCTGAACTTTCAGCCGATCGTTTTTCCGAAATTGTATCGAAAAAAGCCTGATGTTCTGCTTCATATATGCTGTCGCGATCGAAATTAATTTCTTCCTGATCTACTGTTGCTTTGTTTCGATCTCCAAAGTAAATTATGTTGGCATTTAAGTCATAAAATATCCAACCTTGGTCCCCCAGTAATTCATAGTGAGAGCGATCGGGATATTGCAGGTAATTTAAATGAATACTTGCAGTAAGCGGTCCCTGGTAATCCAGTATCATGGTCATTGAATTGGGGTTGGACATTAATTCCAGCTTACCTCCCAAGCTTCCAGCGGCGTACACTCCCTTTGGGATTTCACCCAACAACCAATAAAGCAGATCCGGTTGGTGTACATAGTCCATAAGTAAAGCGGCTTCGGTATTTGCCTGATACCGGGACCTAGAGTTCATTAGAGTGCCGTAGGTGCCCACATGAAAATGGATGTACAGTACCTCTCCCAATTGGCCACTTTCTAGCTTTTCTTTTATTTTTAAAACGCCTGGGTGGAAATGATTTGAGAATCCATAGACCAGAACACGATCGTACCGCTTAGCAGTCAATAGGACTTCATTGGCGGTATCCAACCGGTCAGACATAGGTTTTTCACAAAGTACGTGAGCCCCAGCCTGAAGAGAGCGAAGTGTTTGTTCTGTGTGGTAGTGATGGGGGGAAGCGATCAATACTATATCCGGTTTTGATTCAAGCATAAGATCGAAAGATTGATGTTGGCGCAGCATTCCCGTCTCTTTCAAAGCCTCATCGATTGATTGAGGATTTGAGTCACACAATTCGACGGTAATATCTTTTCTTTTAGCAAGCAAACGGGCATGTCGCCTGCCAATAGAACCGGTCCCTACCACTACCAGGCGTTGTTTTAGTGCCATATGGTGAATCCTCCATCTACTACTAAGTTATGACCCGTAACGTAATCTGAAGCGGCAGAAGCTAGAAACAGGATCGCTCCCTTTAGATCCTTTTTATCAGAGCCCATTCGTCCCAGTGGTGTCCGGTCACTAAAATCCCTCTCAAAACCTGGGGGTAGGTTCCGGGGTCCGAACCCTCCCGGCGAGATAGCATTGACATGAATACCTAAGGGTGAGAGCAAACCGGCTAGATCCACAGTCATACCAATAACTCCTGCTTTAGCGGCAGCATAATCGACAGGTTGTCCTTTCATATTGTTGCGGTCGTACATGCGGCGGTCCCGTCCAATCATACCGGCCATTGAAGCAATATTAATAATCTTACCAGAGCCTTGGCCAACCATGATCTGACCCGCTTCCCTACAACAATACAGGGCTCCTACCAGGTTAGTCATGATCAGTTGCACCATATCTTCAGGCGCTCTATCAAATAGATGGGCTGACCCGGTCCCAACACTACCACCCGCGTTGTTTACAAGTATATCCAGATGGCCTTTCCACTGACCAGCCGTTTTGATAACAGCAGCTACATTGGTGTATTCACAAACATCAAGTGCTAAAGGCAACACCTCACAACCGTGCTGGCTTTGTAATTTCTCAGCGGCCACCCGGGCATTTTCATACTGACGGGAGGTAATGACCAGATGGCA
>JAOTYN010000075.1 GCA_029861825.1 Cyclobacteriaceae bacterium | reverse complement strand
CTCCTGATTTGTAAGCTTTCACCAATACATCCACGGGGTTGCCGTTCTTCACCGCAAAAACGGTCACGTTGCTGTTAGGCTGGTCAACAGTGGCCACCGTGGCCTGATTTAAGACGGTTCCAAGACTTCCGGCATCAGCTGCTCCATAATATTGCCCGTCACCGGCCAGGGCGGCGCAACGCAACTGTTCGGTCTCATCGTCCTTTAGCCCGAATCCAATAATGTGCAGCTTGAAATCTATTCCCTCCTCTCGGGCAGCTCTGACTACCTCACAGATGTTACCGCCACAAGATTCAATGCCATCGGTGATCAGGATAATGGTGGCTTTGGAGTTGGTTTTCCTTAAATAGTTAATGGCTTGAAGCGCCGAATAAGCCAACGGTGTTTTCCCCAGAGGCTTTATCTTGGAAAGTGATTGATTAATTTTTTCCTTGGATTGGTTGGTGACCGGCACTAAAAATTCCACGTCTTGGCAATCCCCCTTTTGGCGATGGCGGTAGGCAAGCAGTCCGATTTCCTGTTTGTCAGGGAGCTCATTGACCGATGCAGAGAGTACTTCTCGACCAATTTCCATTTTGGTCTTACCCTGCAACTGACCCCACATAGAGCCACTGGCATCGTAGATGAAGATTATAGGAGCACTCGGATCTTGCGCTGCCAATCCCAAGGCACAGCAGCACAGCAGCCAGGTAATAAATGGTTTCATGGGTTTCGGATTTAGGTGTATTTGATAGCCGGCAGAGCATATAAAATAACCGGAATTCTGCGGCCTTCAAAATGCTAGCTACCCGAAACCCATGTGGAATAACTTATTCGGCTTCAAAACAAAGATCCACGAACCCATTGAAAAGGGTGGGATCATCTGAATCCTGGGCTAAAGGTTTCACTTTTTCGCCGATCTCGCTGTTGACGGCATAGCCTACCATGGTCACATCTCCATAAGTTTGGGGATATTGAAATTGCGCGATGCTATAGAAAAATGTTTCTAATCCCTCAGCTTTGGTCTTAAAATAGATGGCGGTCATATAATCATCATCAGGATCCAAGGTTAAAGGATCTATATTGACGTAAGTCCATTGATCGTCAAAAGCTTCAATATCTGCTTCCGCCAGTATCTGATCATCTGTAGGATCTTTGCGGTAGATACGAACTGTATAAACTCCTGTTTCCGGAACCTTAATTCCAAGTTCCTTAACAGATCCTGAAAAAGCTACCTTAAAGCTATAGCCAAACACCTGGTACACATTGGGATTTCCGGTGGTGGACTTAAAAGAGCCATTATCAATATTAGGATTGGTAGCGGCCAGCATTTCTGAAGCCGGGTACTGGCAACCTTCAATGGAGCTGGATGGTGGATTTGTATCAGGAGGATTGTTGTTGCCACCTGGGGTGGGATCTTCCTCCGTAGACTCACAGGATAAAAGCGCCAGACAAAAGCAAATGCAGACAAGTAAATTCCAAAAATATTGTTTCCTTCCCATAATTATTTGTATTTTTTTAAGGGGAATCTACATGATTCGGTGGTGGTAGGAAATACCGCAATTGGGGTATTTTGATCTTTCTGTTGACCTGATTAAGAAATATGTCGCAAACTTTTGAGGTAATAGACCTGGCCAAAGCTTTTGGGAAACGGGATTTTGTAATACTGGATCAACGTTACAAAACTCATTTAGCTCAACATCCTCTGGTAAGAGGGTTATGGACAGTAGGCCGGTATTTTGTTTTGGTTGGAAACATGCAGGACTTGAAAACAGAATTCATTTCCGGCGATTGTACCAGGATTACCGGGTACAGCTGCCAGGAGATCAAATCCCTTAATGCGCAGTTCGTAATGCAATTCTCATTGCCTCCGGACCTTGCGTTTAATTTGAATGTAGTTAAGTTAGCTATGGAGTATGCCCTGCAAATCGACAAAGCTGAGAGGGAACTTATTTATGTAGTTTACTTTTTTCGAGCTAAAAAGAAGGACGGCCAAGTGATTACCATTCAACAGCAAAGTATCCCTATAGTATTCGACGAGAATGGCGTGCCCTTCATATTTAGCAATATATATACCGATATAAGTTATCTGGGAGTAAGTAATATTCCTCAAGCGATATTGGTCAACAAGAGCACTGACGAGATCTTCAATATACAGCCTCAGCATCTGAAATTGATTAAATGTGAGGAACTGTTTAGCCGCAGAGAAAAAGAGGTGGTACAACTTTTGATCAATGGTCTTAACAGCCGCCAGATCGGTGAGCAGTTATTCATAAGTATGGAGACGGTGCGAACCCACCGAAAAAACATCCTGAAGAAGGCAGGGTTGAACAGCTCTACTGAATTAGTGGGCTATGCTTTGACTCATGGTTTGGTATGAACTGTTTTAAAACAACCCGGAAATAGTCCCATTTTCGTCAATATCAATGTTCTCGGATGCAGGAACCGCCGGTAGGCCGGGCATGCGCATAATATCTCCGGTTATGGGAATCAGAAAGCCGGCTCCTGCGGCAATTTCTATTTCACGTACAGTTACTACAAAGTCTTTGGGACGCCCTAATAGCTTAGGGTTATCCGAAAGGGATTTTTGTGTTTTAGCAATGCAGACCGGCAGGTCATCTAAGCCCAGTTGTTGGATAATCCTTAGGTCTTTCTTGGCTTTGGGGCTGTAGTCAATGGCTTTTGCCCCATAAATTTTAGAGGCCACTGCTTTGATTTTTTCCGTTATCGGTGTGGTCCATTGATAAATCGGTGTAAACGAATCGCAAGCTTCGGTTGACATATCCACCACAGCCTGCGCCAGCGCCTCGCCGCCGGCCCCTCCTTGTCCCCAGATATCCGCCACCACACATTTTACATCTAATTCTGCACAACGATCCAGGATCACCTGATGCTCCTCCTCAGAATCGGAAGTAAAGGCGTTGATCGCCACTATAGGCCGCACATTGAAATGCGCAATATTCTCTAAATGTTTTTCCAGGTTATCCAAGCCAGACATGACCGCTTTAGGATTGGGACTTTGCAGGTCTTTCAGGCCATTACCACCATGATATTTTAATGCTCTTACCGTTGCCACCAGAACTACCAAACACGGTGAAAGCCCGGCGCTTTGACATTTAATGTCAAAGAACTTTTCAGCACCCAGGTCAAACCCGAACCCCGCCTCCGTCACCACATAATCCGCTAATGACAGCCCCATTCTGGTGGCGATTACCGAATTGGTACCTTGAGCAATATTGGCGAACGGACCCCCGTGGATTATAGCGGGATTACCTTCAAGAGTCTGTACCAAATTGGGTTTAATGGCATCTTTCATCAAAGCGGTCATGGCTCCCTGGGCTTTCAGGTCTTTGGCGTATACGGGCTGCTTGTCATGGGTGAACCCTATAAAAATGTTTCCTAACCTTCGTTTTAGATCGGCCAGATCTTCGCTCAAGCAGAGGATAGCCATAACTTCGGAGGCTGCGGTGATATCAAAACCGGTTTCTCTGGGAACACCGAATACCGTTCCCCCCAGTCCCACGATGGTGTGTCGCAAGGCCCGGTCGTTCATGTCCATCACCCTTTTCCAGGTCACCGTGCGGGAGTCCAGATTAAGGGACCGGTTTTTTGATTGAATGTTGTTGTCGATCAACGCTGCCAACAGATTATGGGCTTTTTCAATGGCTGCAAAATCGCCAGTAAAGTGCAGGTTTATATCTTCCATGGGGATCACCTGCGAGTATCCTCCACCGGTAGCCCCTCCTTTAATACCAAAGACCGGACCTAATGACGGCTCTCTGAGTACTACACAGGCCTGCTTGCCCAGGCGGTTCAATCCCTGGGTTAGGCCAATAGAAACGGTAGATTTCCCTTCGCCGGCAGGGGTAGGAGAAATAGCAGATACTAGAATGAGTTTATTTTGTCGGACTTTGTCCAGGTCGATAAGATTCAAAGGTAGTTTGGCCTTGTAGTTTCCATACAGTTCCAGGCTTTGGGGGTCGACACCCAGTTTTTCCGCAATCTGTGCAATGGGCAGTGGGTTTGCCGCGCGGGCAATTTGTAAATCGGACTTCATACATCACTGAGTTAATAATTTAAGATATCTATGCTTATACTTGCCCAAAATAGAAAATAAAAGACAGCAAATGGATTTTTATTTTCATCCGAATCAGATAGGGGAGGGATCTAAGAATAAGTAAGAACTGATGGCAGCATGCCTTAACCTACAATACTTGCGGATTACGCTTTAGAAATCCACCGGGTAATAAAATATTTGGAAAAAATTCTAAATTTTTTGGAAAATCATAGGACCTGAAATTCTAGTTAGATTATATTAGTTCTTGCACATTAATTCTGAAGAAAGTGTTAACCAGGTTGTATTGAGGTGATAGGAATGATTCTCACCCCAATTTAGCGGAGGAACGCGAAGTTGTTCAAATAAATAAATTTAGATATGAAACTACTCGACAAAATCTTAGTGGCTCATGATTTCAGTAAATCATCGGAAAATGTAGTCTTAACGGCCATCGGTCTTGCCAAGATATTTCATTCCAAGATATCCCTGATCCACGTACTTCCCGATGATATTGACAACGAGAAAGTAAAGCGGCTGCTTGATGAAACTGCCACCCATAAACTGACCGAAACGGTTAAACAGATTAGTGGTCAAGGAGTGGAAATTGGGAAATCCATGCTGAAATACGGCAGCCCTTACGACGCAATCATAAGGACTGCAGGAAGGGAAAGGGTGAATTTGATCGTGATCGGTTCGGGTGGAGACCTAAAAGATGCTAAGTTCCAATTGGGCACAACCGCACATAGGATCATTCAAAAAAGTGACCAACCGGTATTCGTGGTCAAGGAGGATACCCCCCTAAAAGTAAAAAAAATGCTTTGTCCGGTAGACTTTTCCAGTAACTCAAAACGGGCATTGAAAAATGCTATCACCATGTCACGTCGGTTTGATGCTGAATTGATGGTTATGAATGTGGTGGACTTGCACGGGGCTAAATGGTTTACCGCAGAAAAGGATTCGGACATAGAAAAAGAGAAGCTGCAGAAACAGAAAGAAATATTTGATGCTTTTTTGGCAGAGTTCAATTTTGCCGATTTAACCTGGCAACAGGAAATACGTTTGGGAGATCCGCCCAGTGAAATACTAAAAGCCATTCCAGAAAATGATATCGACCTGCTGGTGATGGGTACAGCCGGTAAGACGGGCTTGAGTCGATTGGTTATTGGGAGCGTTACAGAGAAAGCAATACGAGAGGTACCCTGTTCTTTTATTACCATTAAATCAACAGATGTGATCCAACTGCAATTGGAGACCATTATAAAAGATCTTGAAAACCACTATCAGATTGCTGAACAGCTATTGGCTGATGGTTTTTTTGAAGAGTCTATTGAAGAATTTGAAAAGTGTATCAATATCAACAGTATGCATGTGCCCTCATACTATGGCATCGCCAAGGTTTGCGAAAAGTTAGAAGATCATGAGAAAGCTAAGCTTTTCAACAATAGAGCGAAGGAGATCATGGACAGAATATGGAATATGAAAATTGAAAAAGAAGTTCGTAAATATATTAGTTGATAATCCGCCTGGACTATCAATATCTAAGAAACAAAACCTAACCACTTTGAACCAATGGATAAGGCCATAGGAAGGGTATTCAGCATAAGTGAGTCCCTGGTAGGCGTGAATGAAATCCAAGGCTCAGTCATGAATGGTGAAGTAGCTTTTGTCATTCTGGAAAATGGTGAAAGGCTTAAGTCGGAAGTCATTGATATTAAAGAAGGTGGATACGTCTATCTGCAGGTTTTTGAAGACACCAGTTGGATGAAGGTGGGAGATCCGGTGGAATTTAACGGTCTGCCACTTACCGTTAAGCTTGGTCCCGGTATACTGGGCTCGGTAACAGACGGCTTGCAAAATCCCTTATATCAATTGGCCAAGATAGAACAATTCCTGGAAAGAGGTTTGGTGGTGGAGCCGTTGGATAATACCGTAAAGTGGCATTTTACACCCGCTGTCAAAAAGGGTGATAAGGTATCCGGTGGCTCCATCCTGGGAACGGTACCAGAGAAAATATTTCAGCATAAGATTTTCGTCCCTTTTTCCTTGACAGCCCCTTACATTGTTGAAAATATGGCTTCAGAAGGTGATTATACCCATGACGATGTAATTGCCACCATACGCGACCAAAAGGGTGAACCCTTGGATCTATACCTAGCATTTGAGTGGCCAGTGAAAAAGCCTATGCCTTTTTTCCAACGTTCGGTACCTACGACCGCCATGCCCACCGGTATACGGATCATTGATGGATTGTTCCCAATAGCCTATGGAGGAACCGCCTGTAATCCTGGCCCTTTCGGAGCCGGAAAGACTGTGCTACAACACAGTTTAGCCAAGTATTCGCAAGCCGATGTGGTAATTGTAGCAGCTTGTGGAGAGCGGGCGGGCGAAGCTGTGGAAGTATTCAAAGATTTTCCGGAATTAATCGACCCCCGTACAGGAAATTCGCTGATGGACCGCACGTTTATAGTGGGTAACACCTCATCCATGCCGGTGGCCGCTCGTGAAGCTTCCGTTTACATCGCAACTTCCGTGGGAGAGTACTACCGCAAGCAAGGTCTGAATGTATTGATGTTGGCCGATTCTACCTCCCGTTGGGCTCAGGCTCTGCGAGAGACCTCGGGACGCAAAGAGGAAATTCCCGGCCCGGAGGCTTTTCCGATGTACATTTCCACGCTTGTTTCCGCATTTTATGACAGAGCAGGTGTGGAGATCATGCCAGATGGGAACTCGGGTTCACTAAGCATCATTGGCACAGTTTCCCCGGCAGGTGGCAACTTTGATGAACCAGTTACCCAAGCTACCCTTTTAAGCACCGGGGCTTTCTGGGGATTATCCCGGGCCTTGTCCGATGCCCGTAAATATCCGGCCATTGACCGGCTGGAAAGTACTTCTCAATACCCGTCGCTGTTACAGCACGATGAAGTAGCGCTCATGAAGGAATTATTACACGACGGAAAAACCATATCCTCCAATATCATTTTGATGGGGGAAAAAGGGATTACCGACGACACCTATATACGGTATCAAAAGGCGGAATTTCTGGATGCTGTGTTTCTTCAGCAAAATAGTTTTCACCAAGTCGACGGTGTTACCACTCCAGAAAGGATGAGGATTATGTTCGATATCGTTCGTAAGGTCATCAAAGCTCCAGTTACTATTACTGGGAAGGACGAGATCCGTTCACATTTCAACTTTCTCAGGCAGGCTTTTATTGATTGGAACAGGTTGGATCAAAGTGATGAACGGTTTGATAAACAGAAATCCCAAATAGTAAACTTGATAAAACAAGGTGCTCTTCATGCTGAAGAAAACGTATGAAAATATAGACAGCATCGGGCGAGCCATACTCACGATCAAAGCCCGAGACGTTCATAATAAGGAACTGGCAGAGGTCCTTTATCCTCACGGCGCACGCGCCCTGGCACAAGTTATTGCCCTGAATGGCGATCAGGTCACCCTTCAGCTTTTTAGTGGAGGTTATGGAGTTTCTACAGACTGCAAAATACGTTTTCTGGGCAAACCGGTTCAAGTGGGTTTTTCAGAAGATATGTTGGGCAGGATTTATTCCGGTAATGGCACACCCATTGATGGTGGTCCGGAGCTGATGAACGACATGATCCGCATTGCCGGACCTTCTATTAATCCTGTGAAGCGACTTATACCCAAAGACATGATCCGTACGGGGGTGCCCATGATCGATGTGTTCAATACCTTGGTGCGTTCCCAAAAAATACCCATTTTCGCCAAGGCCGGCGAGCCCTATAATCGTCTGCTGGCAAATATAGCTACCCAGACAGATGCCGATGTCATTATTATTGGGGGCGTAGGTCTGAAATATGATGAGTTTCACTACTTTAGGCAAAGAATAGAAGAGGCCGGAAGTGCCGGCAAAACCATCATGTTTGTGCATACCCATCGAGATTCCATTGTGGAAGGCTTAATGGTTCCAGATTTGTCACTGGCGGTAGGTGAACGTTTTGCGCTACAAGGAAAAGATGTATTTGTACTGTTGTCTGACATGACACAATGGTCGGATTATCTGCGACAGATAGCTAATGCCCAGGACCAAATTCCTGCTAACCAGGGGTATCCGGGAGACTTGTATTCTCAGTTGGCTTCCCGATATGAAAAAGCCGCCGATATCGAGGGTGCGGGGAGTATGACCATCTTAGGAGTAACCACTATGGATGATGTTACCCATCCGGTGCCGGACAACACCGGTTATATCACAGAGGGCCAATTTTTCATGAAAGATGGCTACCTGGAATTATTTGGTTCGCTGAGCCGGCTCAAACAACAGGTTAACGATAAAACCAGAGCGGACCACCGCAGCATTATGAATGCCATGGCCCGGCTGTTGTCGGAAGCCGAAGAGCGAGTGAAAGCACAGAAGTTCGGATCGGTGAAAGACAGTTACTCCCTACGTTTACTGGATTATCGGAAGACCTTCCAAAAGGAATTGATGGATCCCTTTCGCTCACTAGAGCTGGAAGATGCCCTTGATTTGTGCTGGGAAGTATTGGCAAAACATTTCAAGCCAGAGGAAGTGGGCTTATCATCCGATTTAATCACAGAATATTGGCCAAAAAAAGCTTAAGAGATTGTTTAAGGGATTTCGTTCCCAAGAAAGACAACCCCCAAAGAAGACACGAAGAATTATTTTCAATTGACTTTAAAAAGATCCTTTAAATGACTGATAAATCCTTGGACCAATTGATAGCATCGCTAAAAACCGAGGCTATAGAGCAGGCTGAAAAAGAATCCGCGACAATTCTGGAAGAGGCTGAGACGCGCGCTCATGAGATCCTTGCTGCAGCGGAAGCCAAAAAAAATTCCTTGATCATGGAAGCAAAAAAGGAGGCGCAGGCAATTGTCGACGAAGGGCAAAGTGCCCTGAAGGTAGCAGCCCGGGATTTAAGTATATCCGTGCGAAACCAACTTCTTGAATTGTTTAGGAAAACCTTTGAGGCTGAGGTTCGCGACTCTTTTGGCCCTGATCTGATAAGGTCGGTGATCACTCGTGTGATTGAAAACGTAGGTACCGATGTGGAATTGAGACTTCCGAATAATTTCATGAAAGAGTTGTCCGAATACATTCATGAGCATGTGGCCACAGCTAGCTCAATTTCTATTATTCAGGATAGTGCTCTCTTAGAAGGACTGTCCATAGTCAAAAAAGATCAGGGTTGGAGCTATGATATTTCCCCAGAGCAGGTCATGGAAGCAGTAATGCCTCAACTTAATGCCAAATGGATCCAAATACTCACTGATCAACCCTCAGCATGATCAGCGGGGATCTGGAATACCTCATGAATAGCTTGCCGTATCTGTCGTTCCAGAATACCACGGAGATCCGGCAGCGGGTTGTTGCCTTGTTTTATGCCTATGCAGGGCAGTCTGTTGAACAAATCAGCCTGGTTCACATACTGGAAGACGAAGCCAAAAAGTTCCTGTCTACCCAAGACTACATACTGTTTTGTACAATAGACCTGGACACCATCTATCAGACCGCCATCCAGCAAAGCGGTAACCAGGCATTAGCAGAATTTTCAAAGTTTACCTTCGATTTGAAAGAAAAAGTTTGTCAGTTACGCAAACTTAGAAGAGCAGGGAATAACAAGGCTGTTTCAGATCAACCGGGAATGTTATCTTTGGAAGGAACACCACTGGAGCAGGAAATACAGCTGCTAAGATATCAGTGGGATAAGCTGGAGGACCTTGCTATGGGGCACTATGCAAATCTGGAAGCCTTGATCCTTTATAAACTCAAAATGATGTTGTTACTGCGATGGTGGGGTTTCGATGCCCTTCAGGGTTTTGAAAAATTCACGCAACTGGCAAAGGACAATTAAGCATGGGCGACAAGATTCAAATGAACAAAAACACCCTTGCAGCTCTTAAAACGGAGCTTGAGGAGTACAAAAACGCCCTTCCGGTTTTCGAGATGAAAGAAGAGCAGTTGAAAGGAGTGGTGCGATCCATTGAGGAAAGCATAGCGATCTTACGCCAGGAAATTCAAGAGTCCAACTCGCAACTGCAAGCATGGGTTGGGGTATTGGTTGAAGATAATCAAGCCTTAATCAGTGCTGTGCGGGTAGATCGGGTGGTTACGGAAAAAATGGAAATAGCCGGTGTTATAGTGTCTATGTTTGAAGACATTATCTTTAAAGATGCAGAAGTCGATCTATTTACCACTCCCTTGTGGACCGATACTGCCATTGAAGTGATCATCGACCAGAAGACGAGACATGTTATTCTGGATATAGAAGAGAAAAAGCTGGAGTTGTTGCAGGAGGAACTGGCAGAGGCTCGCCGCATGAAAAATGCGCTGAAGGAGGTGTTTATTCCGGAGACCATAGAGAATATCAGGAAGATTGAGATCTATCTGGGAGATGTGGAGCGACTGGCCATTGGTTGCGCCAAATTGGTAAAAAAGAAAAAACAACATAAACTAGCGGAACATGATCGTTAGGATGAAGGAAATCGTGTTGTTCACGTTGTCAAGTTCCATGGACGAAACTGTGCAGCAGTTGGGGTCGCTGGGAGTGGTTGATATTAAGGAAATTAGCCTGCCCGCGAGCGACCTGCTAGAAAGGCGTATTGAAGATGTGAGGCGCACGGAACAAGTAATCGCTATTCTCCAAAACTATAAGCAGTACGACAGGGAAGCTACCTCCCCAAAAAAATATAACTCTAAGGATCCTAAACGGCTGACTGACAGAGTTTTAATATCCATTGAATATAAACAGCAATGCAAGCTCAGACTGGAGGATCTTCGGCGGCAGCTTGAATGGTATAAAACCTGGGGGGAGCATGTCAATACCAGTGATTTTGACTATCTGCGGAATAAAGGAATTTATATTCGTTTGTACCAAACTGACCCCACCACTGTAGCCTCCCTGGAGGAGGATCATTGTGTGGTGGCTTTTCCCGAAAGGGACCGTAAAATACCCGTAGCTCTGTTTACCCTGGATGAAACTGAAAAACTGAGTTTGAAGGAAGAGGACCTTCCCGCGTTATCATTGGCGGATGTGAGACAAGAGATGGTCAAAAAAGAACGCCAATTGAAAGCAGTGGATGTGTATTTGACAGATCAGGCTGAAAACCTGGCCCTGCTCCTTGATTACCTGGATGTAACAAAGGACTATCTGGAAGTTCAACAGGTGTTAGAGGGCATGGGGGATATTAAAGGGACCATCAAATACATTAGAGGATTTATCCCTAGCCATACTGTGGAGTCTTTTAAAGGGATGGCCCGCCAAAATAACTGGGGGTATCAAATATCAGAACCTGAAAAGCCAGAAGAGGTACCTGTTTACGTCAAGAATCCCAAATGGATCCAGATCATCAATCCGGTCATGAAATTTATTGATATTGTCCCGGGGTACAAGGAAGTGGATGTATCAATTTACTTCCTGGTAGCCTTCGCTTTGTTTTTTGCAATGCTTGTCGGTGATGCGGGTTATGGTGGGATATTCTTGTTATTAACCTTTTTGTTTAGAAAAAAATTATCCTCTCAGGTACGTATTCTGATCTATGTACTCAGTAGTACTACCATTTTGTGGGGTGTGCTAAGTGGAACTTACTTCGGGGCTGAACGCATAGCTGCAATCCCTTTTCTCAACACCCTGATCATTGAAGATATCTCAAGTTTTGGCGTAGATAATATTAGCTTCATGATGCACCTGTCGTTTACCATTGGGGCCATTCACTTGACCCTGGCCCACGGCATACGATCGTTGCGTTTGATCAATTCCACCAAAGCACTCAGCGAGCTAGGCTGGATCTTTCTGGTGTGGGGATTATTTTTTGTAGCGGAAAAATTGGTGCTAGGGAAAGCTATCCCCT
>JAOTYN010000074.1 GCA_029861825.1 Cyclobacteriaceae bacterium | reverse complement strand
CGCCTTGTTGCCGGTTGTTGTTAAAATTCCCCTGTCCTTCATTATCTACCTGCCCATCGTATTCCACACCGATGGAGTTGGTGCCGAACAAAAAGCCGTTTTGGCCGTCATGGTAAGTATCCAGTATAAACAGAAAACTGTCGGTACCTTCCAGTGAAGCATCTCTGCGAGCATCGGAGACCACAAGTTTGTCCGGCTCGTGGTCGTAGCAAACTACTCCTACATAAAGCACAGTAGGGGTATAAACCAGGCGGATCTCAGTCTTTTCGGATGCGGGAGCTCCATTATCGGGCTGCACTTGGGTTAGACCTGTAATTGGGACTATATCCTGCCATACGTCATCGCCCAGTACCTCTCCGTCAATGGCAGGCTCATGATTTGTAGAGGCGATGGTGGTTGAGGGACGCACTGAAGTATTTGGGGCCTGGGATAGTGCAGAATGACTCCAACACAGTAAAAGAATCCATAGCTGCAGAGACTTCATTAGACGATATTAAGGAAAATATTTGAAAATATTCTTAATGAGAATTTCGTACCTCCTGAATCCACGACATTAACCACAGAAAATGATTAGAGACCAATTTCGGCAGCTGATGAAAATAATCGAGGGACCACCTTTGACTTAATTTGATAAAAGGTTTATGCGCCAGTGAGTCTTTGATCACAGATGGGTCCATCTGTTTATAGGGCAAATAGTTAGAGCTTTGGTAATGATAATGCCAGGGACCATTATTAACACAAAAGTAACCTTCATTGTGGGTTAGGTCCTCAAGATTTTTCAGCAGTACGGACCGATAGTAGTCCAAATAGTCTCCACCTAGGTGTAAAGTACTACTAAAGTGATGCCCCCACCAAAACATAGTGCGGAAGGCGAAGATGCCTTGCTTGTCGAATGCCCTGGGATAATCCAGGACGAGATAGGGCAGCCCCTGATAGCTGTCGCCTTTACTTATTTTCCCTGCCCGGGTCAACACACCTTCTGGAAAACTTTGGGCCTGAACTAAGGGATGCAGACGCTTTTCTACCTGGCCAAACTGAAGGTGTATCTTATCAATGATCTCTCTTTTGGCCAAAAGGAACTCACGATCGTTAATCAACGAGAGTTCTTTATTAGTTAATTCTGCGGTGCTGGACATCTTTCTAAGTAAAGATATTGCCTTGAATTAATCAATTAAGTTGTAAATTTTTAGAAAACCCCGTTACAATGACCTATATCAAAGTAATACCTCATCAAGAGGCAACCGGAGAACTTAAAGATATTTACGATGACTTGATCCGCAAGCGCAGGAAATTGGCAGCAATACATATGATCCAAAGTCTGAATCCTCAGAGTATTACACATCACATGGACTTATACATGGGCATTATGTTTGGCAAATCCCCCCTTAAAAGGGCCCACCGTGAAATGATTGCCGTAGTGGTCAGCGCCGCCAATAACTGCGAATACTGCATAGAGCATCATGCTCAGGCATTATTACATTTCTGGAAAGACCCCTCACGAGTTGATCAGTTGTCGCGGGACTACACCCAAGGTGGGCTTACTGCGGGCGAAAAGGCGCTTTGTGATTACGCATATCTGTTAACAACAGAACCGTGGGCGGTTGATGAACTTACACAGATCGCCGCTTTAAAAGAGGCGGGTTGGGAAGATCGTGCCATACTAGATGCCGCCTTAGTAGTCGCCTATTTCAACTTCGTGAACCGCTTGGTACTGGGACTGGGGGTACACCTGGAAGAGGAGGGAGCCGGGGGTTATGCTTATGACTGATCTACAGCAATTCATTAGCCAGATTGGCCAACTCAGACCGCTCACCTTTCTCTAAGGTGACATGAGCGTATAAAGGATGGTCCTTTATACGATCGATCAAATAACTAAGTCCGTTACTCTGACTATCAAGGTAAGGAGTATCAATTTGGTTGATGTCACCGGTAAACAGAATTTTGGTTCCTTCCCCAGCCCTGGTAATAATAGTCTTAATCTCATGCGGAGTGAGATTTTGGGCCTCGTCAACTATGAAGAAAATGTTGGACAAGCTGCGTCCCCTGATATAGGCTAAGGGAGTGATCACCAATTTCTCGTTATTAACCATTTCTGTAAGCCGGGTCCCTTCTTTGTCATTATCGGAAAATTGATTCTGAATGAACTTCAAATTGTCCCAAAGGGGCTCCATATAAGGATTGAGCTTTGATTTTATGTCGCCAGGCAAATATCCGATATCCTTATTACTCAAGGGTACTATGGGTCGGGCCAGATATATCTGTTTAAAATTGCGGCGTTGTTCCAAGGCACCTGCCAGTGCCAATAGGGTTTTGCCGGTTCCGGCCACGCCCTGAAGGGTGACCAATCGCACTTCCGGATTCAGAATGGCGTGAATGGCGAAAGTCTGTTCTGCATTGCGGGGCTTAATGCCATAAACCGATCTTTTCTCCACCTTTTCAATACAATCCGAATTGGGATTATAATAAGCTAACACGGAATTTTTTGGGCTCCTCAAAATGAAATAGTCGTTACAAATAGGTTTGGCCTTTTGCAGAATTGACTTGGGTTGGCAATGGCCGGAATCGTAAAGGTCGTTAATGGTGTCGAAGGTGACGTCTTCCACCACGGTTTTGCCGGTGTGCAAGGTATTGACGTTCTTGATCTTACCGGTTTCGTAGTCCTCAGCGATCAAATTCAGGGACTTTGCCTTTAACCTGAGGTTTATGTCTTTGGTTACCAAAATCACCTTGCGGTTTTTTTCTTGCTGTTTCAATTCCAAGGCGGCATTTAGGATCTTGTGGTCGGGCTTTGATTCTTCAAAGATCTTTTCGGCGTCCAATTTACTGTTGGCGGTCATCAGTACTTTGAACTTTCCTTTGCTGCTTCCATTCAGGGGGATCCATTTTTGCAGGGTATGGTCTCTCGACAACCTGTCCAGTAGTCGAATGAATTCCCGAGCTTCAAAGTTCTTTATATCGTTGCCTTTCTTAAAATTATCAAGCTCTTCCAGGACAGTAATAGGGATCCCTACATCGTGTTCATCAAAATTCATGATAGCATCTGCGGCATACAAAATCACAGAGGTATCCAGAACAAAAATCTTCTTCTCTTTGGGCATAAATGCAAAAAATTTCTACTTGCTCACCAAGTTTGCGCTGTTAAATCGGTATTGATCTTCACCTTCACGGGGGATGATTTGTAGTACATTAGCCAACACCAAGGTGATTAAGGTTCGTGAGGCTAAATAGGGGCGAATGCCGGCAAGTTGTGCAAAATCTTTTAAGGTGATGAAATCATGCTGGTCCAAATATTTCATCAGGATTTGTTCCTTGGGTCCGTAAGTAAACTTCACTGCGGTCGCTTTGCGCTCCCTTCTGAGGATTTCCTTCATTTCCTTACTGGCCTGCACACTTTTATCGGCCACTCTAATGTATCCTTTGTGCCATCTTTTATCCCGGTTGAAGACCGCACAGTGGGGCTTAAATTCACTTTCAAAAATAGTATAAATTATTATAGATTTTTTACCACTGACCGGGATTATTTCAGAATTATAGGAAATTTTTGGCACACAGAAATTTTTAACGGCTCTTTCCAAAATATAGTGCTCCTCTGCGGCATCTTTTAAGCCGTTGATACTGCCATCATCGTTTACTCCGATAAGCAGTCTCCCGCCTTTGGTGTTGGCAAAAGCGATGATCTCTCTGATAATCTTTTCTGGGTGGCTGGCTTTGGTTTTGAACTCTAGGAATTCTGTTTCACCCTGTGCCACCAGCCGCTTGATTTCTCCCAGCTTCATGGCAATAAACACTAAAGTTCGTCAAAATCATCATCTTCCAGATCCGGCATGGTGAACATACCGCTCAACAGATCCTTGAATTGCAAACCCGATACCAGCGGATTCTTGCTTAGCAAAGAGTATTCCGCTAATCCGTGAAGGGCAAATTCCATAAGGAAGAAACGGTCCTGATCTGCTGCATCAGGCTGATATTTTTTTACCAAGGCCATCAGCCCTGGTACCTGTTTCAATTTGGACTGGTATTTGGAATCGGGATCGTCATGAAACAGGTCTATAGTGTGGCCGTCTCCGAAATAATCTGTTATTTTCTTGAAAGGGCTTTCTTCTTTCTTCTTTCGGAAGTCCTCCGGGTTGGGGAAGAAATTAAGGAATTGACTGCGGATGGCTTTTCCGATAAGGTTGTAGGCCACAATACCAGCTCCTTCCTGTTCACCTTCGTAGACCAACTCTACTTTACCGGTGATCGCCGGGATCACACCTACAAAATCGGAAATTCGTATGGCGGTTTCGTGGTCGCTGTCCCTCAAGGCCCGTCGCTCGGCAGCACTCCAAAGGTTTTCATAGGCGCTGATGGTTAGTCTGGCGGAAACCCCGCTCTTTTCATCCACATATTCGCTGTCACGAGCTTCAATGGCAATCTGTTCCACCAGATCTTCGGCTATGGCATTCATTAATACCTTTCCTTTCTGTTCTTCTTTCAATCTGGCTTCCTGCTGAGTGATCTTCTTGCTGATTTCCAAAGATTTCGGATAGTGGGTGATCACCTGACTATCGATACGATCTTTCAGGGGGGTAACGATACTGCCTCGGTTAGTATAATCTTCAGGGTTGGCGGTAAAGATAAATTGTATGTCCAATGGCAACCGCAATTTGAATCCTCTTATCTGGATGTCGCCCTCTTGTAGAATGTTGAACAAAGCCACTTGTATACGGGCCTGCAGATCGGGGAGCTCATTGATCACAAAAATCCCTCGATGCGATCGGGGCACCAGTCCATAGTGGATCACTTTGGGGTCGGAATAAGGAAGTTTTAATGAGGCAGCTTTAATGGGATCCACATCACCAATAAGATCGGCGATGGACACATCGGGGGTGGCCAGCTTTTCAGTGTAGCGATTTTCTCGTGGTAGCCAGGCTACCGGAGTCTTGTCCCCCATAGAACTTACCACTTCCCTGCCTTGTGAGGAAATGGGTAATAAAGGATCATCATTAAGTTCACTGCCTTCAATAATGGGTATCAGAGGGTCCAACAGTTCCACCATTTGCCTGGCCAGGCGGGTCTTGGCCTGTCCACGTAATCCCAGTAAGTTGATATTGTGACGGGACAACACGGCCCGCTCAAGGTCCGGAATTACGGTTTCTTCATATCCCCATATTCCTGGGAACACTTCCACACCCTGTTTTATTTTCTGGATAAGGTTTGCCCTTAACTCTTCTTTGACTGGCCTGGGCTGATATCCTGAAGCCTTCAACTCACCTAGAGTACGTATGTTCATCAACTGCTCAGCAGTCAAATTGTAATAACTCATGCTAGTAATTTAAAAGTTCTTCCTACGATTCCTTCTGTAATCTTCAAACACCAAATGTCCTAACCCTTTTAAACTGCTGTAGTAAGCATTGCCATTGTTGGCCTGTGTGAACTCCCGCACAAATCGCTGCAAGTAAGGGTCGCTGGCAATCATGAAAGTGGTTATGGGAATACTCAGCTTGCGACATTGGATGGCCAGGTTCAAGGTTTTACGAAGGATCTTGCCATCTAATCCGAAACTGTTCTTATAGTATTTTATGCCTTGCTTGATACAGGTGGGCTTCCCATCGGTAATCATAAAGATCTGCTTGTTCTTATTTTTCTTGCGCCTAAGTATATCCATGGCCAGTTCCAACCCTGCCACCGTATTGGTATGATAGGGACCTACCTTTAGATAAGGGAGGTCCTTGATGTTGATCTGCCAGGCGTCATTGCCAAATACCAGAATGTCCAGGGTATCTTTCGGGTATTTGGTAGTGATAAGTTCCGACAGTGCCATCGCCACTTTCTTGGCGGGGGTAATGCGGTCTTCCCCGTACAAGATCATGGAATGGGAAATATCGATCATCAAAACGGTGGAGCTTTGGGTCTTGAATTCATTGTCGACCACTTCAAGGTCGTCCTGGGTAAGCATGAAATCGCTAGTCCCATGATGGATCTGAGCGTTTTTTAAAGAGTCGGTTAAAGCGATCTGCTCCGGGGCATCGCCAAACTCGAAATTACGACGATCCGTACCCACTTCATCACCGGTACCAGTAAACCGGGTATGATGTTCGCCTTTACCGGACTTTTTCAGCTTTCCGAAAATCTCCTCCAGGGCCGAACGCCGGATCTGCTGTTCGCTTTTAGCCGTTAAAGTGAGGCTACCTTTGACGGGGTTTTCCTCTAAATAGCCCTTTCTTTTTAAGTCTTCAATAAAATCGCCGATCCCGTACTTGTCGTCGGTTAGATTATGTTGTTTATCCACTTCCACTAACCACTGCAAAGTTTCCGCTACATCTCCGGAGGTGATCACCATCATTTGCATGAAGATCTTGAGCAAATCCTCAAAACTGGCCTTGCCGGATTTTTCTGGAGGTATAAACTGGCTGAATCGGTAACCTTTCATACGTTAATAGAACCTGTTATCGGGGAATTATGTTCAAAATAAAGGAAAAGGAGCCGTTTTTGAATTGAAGGCATTTACATATCCATGTACTAAATTTGCCACTATTAACATAAACTGACAGGGTTTTATTCCTATATTTGATGCATTAATTCTTGAAAAATAAACAATATATTATACTATGTTAAGCAAATTAATGTTTATAATTTAGGTAGTATAATTGGTGTTAAATAGGTAAAAAAGCTTCATTAAAATGAAAAAGTCGTTAACAGTTGTATTTGGTGTGCTTATGTTCTTGTTCGCAACAAGTTGTACCCAACGGTCTTGTCCTACCTACTCCAAGCAACCCGTGGAGAAAACTGCTGAACAACCTCAGGATATCAAGTCATAAGAAATTGCGTTTGTTATAAAATAAACAAGGACTGCTGTTAAGCAGTCCTCATTATTTATAGTATCTGTCTATTAAGTCACTATTTAGTGACTTTTGTTTTTTTAGGCATAGTTCTAAAAATGTAGTCCCACAGCGGAGAGGAAACTCCAAATGCCCGTTCATGATCTTTGTAATGATGGATACCGTGATGGATCCATAGGGTCTTGAAAAAATTCTTGGGAGGTTGATATGCATGCACAATATAGTGCACCAGGAGGTACAGGGAATATCCTGTAATAAAGCCCGGAAGGAATCCGAAAGTGTACTCCCCGATAGTGAATCTAAAAATCAGAAACAACAAGGTCACAATTACCACACTGATCACCGGTGGCATGGCCAATCTTGAGGTGTCTTTGGGGAATTCATGATGCACTCCATGAAAGGCATACTGGATTTTCTCCCTTAATTTAGTATTGGTAATCATGTGAAAAACGTATCGGTGTACCAAATATTCTACAAAGGAGAACAAGATCAAACCAAAAAGGAATACCGCGGTTTGCGTCCAAGCAGAAAGGCTGGAATAGGTGTAGCCCCAAGCCATTAAGAAGGTAGAGAACCCTAGAAATATGCTCACCGGAACGGCGGAATTAGTACGGCTCAATCTTTCAATTATGGGATTCTTGAAAAGAACTTTTGTCCCCCGATTTTGAGGTTTCCTAGCATTACTGTGATCACTCATAATTCCGTTGATTTACTATAGTCCCACAAATTTAGTTGATAAACAGCTTTAACCATAAAAAATCGTAGATTATTTGAATATTTCAGACTACGAGATGGGCTTAGTGGCCTGCTCCAGAATTTTGTTGTAGAAGTCCTCATAAATTGGCAAGATCCGCTCCACATCAAATTCCTGTGCCCGGGCCAAAGCATGCGCTTTAAAGGAGGGGAGGTGGTCGTCACTAAGCACCGTTAAGGCTTTCGTGGTCATGTCCTCTATATCGCCTACTCGACATACGAAACCCGTTTTACCATCGACCATCAGTTCTGGCAAACCTCCGGTGTTACTGGAAATTACCGGTACTTCGCAGGCCATGGCCTCCAGAGCCGCTAACCCGAAACTTTCTTTTTCTGAAGGGATCAGAAACAGATCCGATACCGACAAGACCTCTTCAACAGCTTCCAGCTTACCCAGAAAGCGCACATCATCGCAACTTCCCAGTTCTTTACAGAGATTTTCAATATGATTGCGTTCCGGCCCGTCACCTACCAAAAGTAATCGTGCACTGAGGTGCTGGCGTATGTTGTGAAATACCTTGACCACATCTTCTACTCGCTTTACTTTCCTGAAATTGGACGTATGGACAATTAGTTTTTCTCCTTCAGGAGCAATAGCCTTTTTGAAATGATCCTTTTTTTGCCTTTTGAAGCGCTGTAGATCGATAAAATTGGGGATTACCTGAATATCTTTACTGATCTTGAAATGGCTATAGGTGTCCTCCCTTAAATTTTCGGAAACGGCGGTTACTCCGTCGGACTGATTAATACTGAAAGTTACCACCGGCTCGTAGGAGGCATCTTTGCCTACCAAGGTGATGTCGGTACCGTGTAAGGTGGTGATGACGGGGATATCCATTCCTTCGGAACGCAAAATCTGCTTAGCCAAATAAGCCGCAGAGGCATGTGGGATGGCATAGTGTACATGCAACAAATCCAGCGACTCGTTCTTTATTACCGTTACCAACTGACTGGCTAAAGCCAGCTCGTATGGAGGATATTGAAAAAGGGGATAGCTAGGTACTTCAACCTGATGGTAGAAAAGATTCTTGTTGAAAAAATCAAGGCGTGTGGGCTGTGAGTAAGTGATGAAATGTACTTTGTGTCCCTTTTTAGCCAGAGCAATTCCCAATTCCGTTGCTACCACTCCGCTTCCTCCAAAGGTGGGATAACAAACAATGCCTATCTTCATGTCAGCTTTTATTTGCCTTTCTATAACTCCACATGGATTCATAGATAGCGTCCTGAATCCTTGTACGTATGTTACTTTTAATTAGTTTAAAATTATTGGCCTTAGGATGGATCCTGTTGGATAAGAAAACATAGACCAGGTCGAATTCCGGATCTACCCAAACTGAAGTACCGGTAAATCCGGTGTGTCCGTAGCTTTGGGTACTGGCATATCGGGAAGTAGGTCCCGGGCGACCGCTACGTTCCGGTTTGTCCCAACCCAACCCCCGACGGTTTTTCGAGGATTGCTGTCGGGTGAACTTCGACAGAGTTCCGTTCTGGAGATAACGAGCTCCTCCGTAGTAGCCATCCTGTAAATTCATTTGAGCCATTATCGCCAAGTCGGTGGCGTTACTGAAAATACCGGCATGACCCGCTATACCCCCAAACATGGCAGCGCCCTGATCATGTACCGTGCCGCAAATTAAAGCATTCCTGAAATATTTGTCGTCCTCGGTGGGTGCTATTCTTTCCAAAGGGAATTTACATAGTGGCAAATAGGTCATGGTGGTTAACCCTAACGGCCGGTAGTAATTTTGCTCCAGAAACTGTTCAATAGGCTGATTCAGGTAATTTTCAGTGAGTTTTTTCAGGATATAAAATCCCATGTCGCTATACTTATAAGTATAGTGGCTTCCCCTGCGGAAACGGGAGGGCCGCAATTTGGAATCTATGGTCCAGTGCCACAAACTATCTTGCAAGGAGTTGATGCTATACAGTCCTAAGGAGATCTGATTTTGAAAATTCTGTTCGGGAAAGGCGCTGTAAATTTCCGGTTTTAACCCTACCTCATCAATGGTACGTCTCCAAAAAGGTATGAAGGGCAGTAGCCCCGCTTGATGGGTAAGCAAATCCCTGATGTAAATATTCTTCTTATTACTCTCCTGCAGCTCCGGTAAATAGGATGAAGCTTTATTGTTAATGTCTATCACTCCCCGTTCTTCCAGGAACATCACCGCCTGTAAGGTGGCCATAACTTTAGTGATACTGGCTATGTCGTACAAAGTCTCGTCTGTAACAGCATTAAGGCTGTCGTAGGTGAAATAACCATAGGATTTCTCGAAAATGACTTTTCCTTTGCGAGCCACCAACACCTGACAACCCGGCGTAGCCTGATCTCTTATGGCCTCTTCTGCAATGGCGTCAATTCGTGCCAGCACTCTGGAGTCCATACCCACACTTTCCGGCAAGTCATATCCCAGTCGCTTCAGAGGCGCGGTAGTGTGACCCTGACCTGCTGTTAAGCTCCCAGAACTCACTGGTAAACTGCCATTGGCTCCAATGGCTCCAAAGATCAACTGAGGAACTACATCGTGGGTAATTTCTTTATCTTCGTAAGCACAGATCAAGTGATCGATGTCTTGTAGATATTGAAGGCTGTAGGGATTGCCGAATACCACCACGATCACGTTGGTCCTCTTCTGCAGTTGCTTGATGAATTCGATATCCTTTAGGTTGATGCCGTATTTCCTGGACCGAGAATTATTGAGGTTGTGCAAACCTACCACCACTTGGTTGAAGTTTTCCAACTTTGTTAAGAACTTTTCATACTCAGCGGTGGTCTTGGCATTTTTACCCAGCTGATAGTGGTTGAATGAAGCATATTTGCTCAGCCTTTTTTGGAAGGTATTTTTCCCATTAGTACCAATGGTCAGGGAAGCAAAATATGTAGTATCCAAAACTTTAACGGGAATATTGGACCGGCGATTGTTGACTACGGTCAGGGCCTTTTCGTATAGTCTGCGGTTGACCAACTGCGCTTCCGGCCGATTCAAATATCGATGCAGATTGTCCGGATTAGCGGGTTGATATTGATTCAGTCCTGCTTGGTACTTCGCTTTAAGGATTTTTTTGACTTTTTCTTCCAGTAGCTTATCATCCAGTTTTTCCTGGGTCATCGCTGCTTTAATCTGGCGTACCGCCGCCGGAACATCTTCTGAAAAAAGTAAAACGTCATTACCCGCTAACAATGCCTGTACTTCTATATCTCCAGGTTTAAAAAACTGAGTAACCCCTTTCATATTAAGGGCGTCGGTGAAGACCAATCCCTTGAAGTTCATTTCCTCTCGTAGGACACCATTAATCACTTTTGGCGACAAGGTGGCCGCGCGGTTTGGTACCGGATCCAAAGCAGGGATATGCAAATGGGCTACCATGGTACTGCGAAGCCCGTTATCAACCAGCTTCTGGAAGGGATAAAGTTCTTCATCCTTCAGCCTCTGGCGGTTGTGTTGAATTACAGGAAGCGTGTAATGGGAGTCCTTACCCGTATCTCCATGTCCGGGGAAGTGCTTGGCATTGGCCATGATCCCTTGAGATTCTAAGCCTCTCATGTAAGCCAGTCCTTTCTGGGCCACGTTGTGTTTGTTCTGGCCAAAGGATCGAGACCCTATTACGGGGTTATCGGGATTAGTGTTAATGTCTACCACAGGAGCAAAGTTGATATGTACTCCTAATCTCCGACATTGCAGGGCAATTTCTTCACCCATACGATAAATTTCCTGGTTATCGCTTATAGCCCCCAGCGTCATTTGCCGGGGATAGCTGATGGTGCTGTCCAATCGCATGCCTAAGCCCCATTCGGCATCCATTGCAATAAACAAGGGTACTTTAGAAAGTTGCTGAAAGTGATTGGTGAGGCGAACTTGGCGTACAGGTCCACCCTGCATAAAGATCAATCCACCCAAATGATATTGTTTGATCAGCTTTTCAATGGCTTTCTGGTGATCGGGGCTTTTATTGGAATAGGCGGCCACCATGAACAGCTGACCAATACGCTGATCTTCACTCAAGTTTTGGTATACGCTATCTACCCACCGCTCCTCCGTTGAGGACCGGTAAACTTGTTGTGCCGACAACTCGTTAATAAAAAAAACACAACAAAAAGCGGTAAATATGTATTTTAAAGACATAAAATAGCCTTCAAGATATAGTAATTATTAGATAAATACTATTTTAGCTATAATCAAATATAACAATAAAATTAGACATATTTAATATAAAATATGAAATTTCCGTCATTGTTTCGTACTCCCACCAATAAACGGTTTAACTTTGAACCTCGTTATTACGACCCCGTTAAGGAGGAAATAGCCCGAAGGACAGCCCGGATTGAACGTGAGATGACACAGGAACAAACCAACAATTATCACACCAATATATCAAACGCATTTGCACGT
>JAOTYN010000073.1 GCA_029861825.1 Cyclobacteriaceae bacterium | reverse complement strand
ATTTCGCGGTTAGTTATACCGCCGATGAAAAACTGCAGCTAACGCAATTACCGTCTCGTTATCAGGATCCCAGAGATATGAGCGGTGCTATTTTTTATTTGGAAACAGCTGCCCAATTTTCGGCTATGCACCGGCTGCCCACCGATGAATTGTATTATTATCACTACGGGGATCCGTTGGAGATGCTATTTCTTTATGCTGATGGTACCGGAGAAAGAAAATTGCTGGGGATGCAACTCGACCAGGATCAAATTCCTCAAATCCATGCTCCCAGAAAATGCTGGCAGGGCTCCCGGCCGCTGCCCGGAGGATCACACGGATTTACGCTTATAAGCACCTCAATGGCTCCGGGATTTCATCCCAGCGATCCGGAATTTGCTTCTGCAACAGCACTTATTTCACAATATCCACAGTATTCGGAACTCATTTCCAGTCTTACCAGAGACCATCCCATTAATCAGTAAGTCCTCAATAGATTAAGGTAAGAGATTAATGTAAGTCTGTTTTGGAACTGGCAAAAATCATTGCAGTACCGCCCCCAATAGTTCAATTTCAAGGATTGATCAAATATGTAGAATCATGAAACTTTTTTCATTAATAGCAACTGCCGTTTTGTTATTGGCCCCCGCAAGCCTGCAACCGGCCACAGAAATGGACTCCTTCGATAGTATTATAGTGACCAAAATAACGGACATCTCCGGCGATCAATACGACGATATTGAATACGCAGTCAACAAAATTGACGAATTGAACATTGAATATACCTGCTTGTGGTCAGGGGTTATGGTTTTCAAGCTGAATAAAAGTCCCTTAAGTGAGAATGGGGACATTCAAATGTATATCAAAGCGGTGTTGAACCAGGCCACTGCACTGAAGAAGCTGGAAATACTGCATGTATATACCGGGCTGTCGGGTGTGGCAAAGTGCTAGTAAAAAGCTAAGTTAGTCTTCACGCAGGCTGTTTTGTAGCCATTATCAGCCCGGTAGACCAGTTTAGTTTAGTGATTACCAGATCCTTTCGGGAATCCAGGAAGGTAATCAGGTCATTAGCATGTTCATTATGTCCTGCAGGCCAATTTGCTTGAGGGTCCATATCATCCACCAGGTACAGTCCTCCAGGGTTTAGCTTTTCCAACAATGACTCTACCTGACTATATTTTCCGGGCCAGGCATCGGCAAAAATAAGGTCAAAGCCTGGTCCCCGGTATTCTTCGATCCATTGAGCCCCATCTTGACAGACTAAACTCAGTCGTGGATCATTACCAAAAAAGCCTTGTACGATTTCAATCAAATCAGGGTCATTATCTACCGAAGTCAGACGTGACTTCGAGTCCATTCCGTCTATCATCCAACAGAGAGAGGCACCTATGCCCGTACCCAACTCCAGGAAGTTCGAGGACGTTTTGGAGGTTACCAATGTTCTTAGTAGTGAACTGGTTTTCTCATCAGCAGGCATATCAAAGCCAATTTCGCGGCATTTCTTTTGGACAGTGGGCCAAAGAGCGGGCTTATCCTGTATTAGGTGGTCGTCCATACTTAAGTTCTTGTCTGCAAAATTAAAAAGAGTATTAAGTCATGCATCAGGGGATGAGTTAAATCTTGTTAAAACGGGGACGCTTGCCAAGGTACACGGTAGACGGTTGATCTGTTTTGATTGTTGATCTAAATTTTTTTCTGAGGCACCCCGCCACCCACCCACTCTTAAATTACTGCTTAGGAGTATCAGCAGTTGAGATTGGGGAAATTAATAGCAGTCTTTCATTAGGATGCGGCTGATTAGATGAGTGACGGCGTCTTCCTTTCGTTGACCTCCTCTTTTGCTATTTAAGCAATAATCTCTAATTTGTTCGAATCCAAATACTAGTTAAATGAAGCTAACACCAATTATTGTCCTGATATCCGGATTGCTACTGTGGCCTAATCCTGCAGATGCTCAGCGGCGGAAAAGAAGCACCTCCAATGTCCAAAAACTGGATACCGCACTTTACAGCGGTATCAAGTGGCGTAATATCGGTCCTTACCGGGGAGGACGTAGTGTAGCGGTAGCCGGTGTGGTGCAGGATCCTCTTACGTACTATATGGGCAGTACTGGTGGAGGCATGTGGAAAACCACAGACGCTGGGACCACCTGGACCAATATATCCGACGATCATTTTGCCACGGGCTCCGTAGGGGCTATTGGTGTTAGCCCTTCCGATCCCAATGTAATCTATGTGGGTATGGGCGAACATGCCGTAAGAGGTGTCATGACCTCGCATGGCGATGGCGTGTACAAGTCAACCGATGCCGGAAAAAGTTGGGAGCATATTGGATTATCCAATGCACATCATATAAGTGATATCATCGTGCATCCATCCGAACCGGATAAGGTATATGTATCTGTGCAAGGGGCATTATATGGTCCCAGTGATGACAAGGGCATTTATGGCACTGAAGATGGCGGCAAAACCTGGACCAAGCTGCTCTTTGTAGATAATAAAACAGGAGCCAGTAGTTTGTCCATGGATGCCACTAACCCCAGGATACTATATGCAGCTATGTGGCAGCATCAACGATACCCCTGGCTTATGGAAAGCGGTGGGCCCGGTTCCGGAATTCACAAGTCCACTGATGGTGGTAAGACCTGGACCCCATTAAAAGAAGGGCTACCCGAGCTGATGGGTAAAGTAGGGGTATCTGTGAGTCCAGCCGATCCAATGGTGGTTTACGCAGTAATTGAAGCTGAAGGTGAGAAGGGGGGAGTTTATCGTTCCAATAACGGTGGAGAGAAATGGCAGCAGGTCTGCAAGGATCGGGTAACCATAGCCAGAGCCTGGTATTACATTGAGATTGAAGCGGACCCTCAGGACGACAACACCGTCTATGTACTGAACTCTCCTTTGCTAAGGTCCATCGACGGCGGTAAGACCTTCAACAGTTTGCCCATCCCCCATATTGATATCCATGATCATTGGATCAATCCTACCAACAATAAGATCATGATCAATGCTAATGATGGGGGCGCCACCATTTCATTAAATGGGGGTGAAACCTGGACCACTCAGCAAAACCAGCCTACCGCGCAGTTTTACCGGGTGGTGACGGACGACCGGTTTCCGTACTTTGTCTACGGGGGTCAGCAGGATAACACCTCTATGGCCATTGCCAGCCGCACCAATTTTATTGGGGTCGGATGGAAGGATTGGTATGCGGCGGCCGGTGGAGAAAGTGCCTTTCTGGCTTTCGATCCTCAGAATCCTAAAACAGTATATGGCACTTCCATCCAGGGGTTTATTACCCGCTACCAAGTAGACACGGAAAACAATAAATCAATAAATGTATATCCGGAATTGGCATTGGGCATGGTCCCCAAGGATATGAAGTACCGATTCAACTGGAATCCTCCGCTTATCTGGCAACCGCAAAACCCAGCTATCATGTACTTTGGTGCACAAAAGCTTTTGCGCACCACCGATGGCGGTATCCGCTGGAAAGAAATAAGCCCGGACCTAACGCGCAATCAGGTTGAGCGGCAGGGCGCAGGGGGAAGTCCGTTTACCAATGAGGCCGCAGGCGGGGAAAATTATAATACTATCATGTATATCGCCGCTTCACCTCACCAGGCAGGAACCATTTATGTGGGCAGTGACGATGGCTTAGTGCACCTGACCCAGGATGAAGGAGAGAATTGGGATCAAGTCACACCGGCTGGATTGCCTGAGTCAATTATCAATTGCATTGAGGTGTCACCACATGACCCCGCCACTGCCTATCTGGCGGCTATGCGCTATAAGTTTGATGATCACAATCCCTACATTTATAAAACTACGGACTATGGGAATACCTGGGTCCGCATCTCCAATGGTATTGGGCCGCAGGACTTCGTGCGTGCCGTAAGAGAGGATCCCGTAAAGCCCGGGCTCCTGTATGCTGCTACTGAGAGAGGGTTGTACCTTAGCTTCAACGGAGGAAGTTCCTGGGACAAACTTGACCTGAACCTTCCCCCGGTACCCATTACAGATTTGACCATTACCGACAACGATCTGGTAGCTTCTACTGCGGGAAGGGGTTTTTGGATACTGGATGATCTGGGTCCGCTTCAGCAATCCATGGGAAAATTCCCTCAAAACATTACCCTTTACAGCCCTAAACCTACCATACGTTTTAGCTCGGGTGGATTTGGAGGGATACGTTTTCCAAATTTTGGACAAAACCCTCCCAATGGTGTCATATTGGATTACTACCTGCCGGTCGAACCGGACAGCAGTGGTATAAGCCTGGAGATCCTCAACGACCAGGATAAGGTGATCCGTACCTACAGCAGCATCAAAGATGAGTCAGCAAAGCCCCGACCCGGTGGCCCGCCGCCGCCTGCAGTGCTACCCGCCAAGAAAGGTTTGAACCGCTTTAATTGGGATCTTCATCAAGAAACCCTGGAGGCTGTGGACAAGGCCTTTATCATGGGTGATTATCGAGGACACGGGGTAGCACCGGGTAACTACCGGGCCCGATTAATGAACAGCATGGATACTGTCAGCACCGTCATTACCTTGATGTCGGATCCCAACTGGATCATCAGTCCCGGTGATTTTAACGAACAGCAGCTGATGTTGGCAGAGATTGATGCGATTGTGGTAGAAATCCACCAGAGCATCAATAAAATGCGCAAAGCCAAATCTCAATTAAAGCAATACCAGGAGTTGCTGAAAGACCAAGAGGAATACCAGGACTTGCTAACCCAGGGAGATTCTGTAATGGCCCATATAAACCAGTGGGAAGGAACGCTGTTGCAGAATAAAATGAAAACGCAACAGGATATGGTCAACTTCCGCTCAAAATTAAGCGCGGAGTTTATGTTTTTGAAGGGTTACGTGGATAACCATGACCCCAGGCTGACAGAAGGAGCCCGTCAACGTATGAAGGATCTTACTGCGCAATGGCAGCAGCAGCAGCAGATATTGGATAACATTATAAATGAGGAGCTGGCGGCCTATAACAGTCTTTTTAGGGAAAAGCAGGTCCCTGCGGTGATCCTTTCGGATTAGCGATGTTGCTGGTAGCGGTTGGCGGGAATTGCATTTTTAAGATAAAGTGCTTCTTTGTCTGTAAGCGGGTCGCTATTACTGGCACCTGAGTTATCCCGTAGTTGCGCTTCGTTGCGAATACCAGCCACCACGCTGCTTACAGCAGGATGCTGTAGCACATACCTGATAGCGGACTGTCCCGGGGATCGGCGGGCGCCGGAGATACTCTTTACTGCTGCAGCCGCCTGTGCCACCTGTCCCTCTTGGTAATCCAGGTAGTGGGTAGGGGGTTTATCGATCAACAAACCTTTAGCCACAGCGCCACGCACCATGACCCCGATGTCATGATCCCTTAGTAAGTGTAAACAACTTTCCTCAGGACGTCGATCCAGCAGGCTGTATTGCATCATAACGCTCACTATATGCGATCGTTTAATGTACTCCCGAATCACATTGGGACGAATGGAAGAGATCCCGTATTCCCGGATCAATCCCTGCGACTTTAAGATCTCGAAGGCTTCAATAGTTTCATCAATGGGATCATCGATAGTGCCGCCATGTAGTTGATAGAGGTCAATATAATCAGTTTGCAGTCTGGACAGGCTACCCTTAACCGCTTTCACAATATATTCTTTACTTGGATTCCAATCCCAACCGGATCCGTCGGCACGCCATTGGTTGCCTACTTTCGTGGCAATATATACCTGCTGACGAAAGGGTTTGAGCGCCTCACCTACAATTCTTTCATTTTCTCCCTGATCGTAGAGGTCGGCGGTATCGAAATAGTTGATGCCTAGCTCGAAGGCTTTTTGTAACAGCGCATGGTTATTTAAAGCTTTCGGCTGCAGGGACATACAGCCAAAACCAATCTCACTGATCTTCCAGGAAGTTTTGGGTAGTGTGCGCTTATTCATCAAAGTAGCTTTAGGTTGTTGATTTAGTTCTGAAACCTGTGCTACGAAACTAAACCTGGCTTTTGCCAGGGACCGGTAATGGCAAAAGTCAGTCCGTATACCTGAATGTTTACAAAGAGGGTATTTCCGGAAGGGGAGAAAGTAGCACCGGCAAATTCCGAATCAGGGTGACCAACATTAGCTCCAAATTTATAAAACGTTCCTGAGGGTGTTAACCCCACGATATAGGGTGCCTCATGATCTTCGCATAAAATTAAACCGCCCCATGGCGCCACGGTAAGGTTGTCGCAGCTCTTACATACGTCGGTGTCATTAGGTTCTGCAAATAGCTCCAGTGTTCCGGGCGCTCCTTTTTCCTCAGGTGTTCCCTCAAAGCGGCTGGGTTGATATCGCCAGACTTGCCCTTGCTTAATGTGGCCACCATTGGTACAGGCAAAATACACTTCATTGTCGCCAAACCACATTCCTTCACCACGTGCAAAGCGAGCTGCTCCCTTATCAAATCCTGACAGGCGCAGATCGTCATCCGGGGACTCCACATTATTAATATCAATCCACCGAACTTTAAGTTGCTGATTAAGGGAGATTTTCGGTGTGGTCAGGTTCTCCCAGTTGCGAGTGTCAGCACTGGGTATTTCTGCAAGTGCCATAGCCTGAAGTTTACCGCCCTTACCCAATTGATGAGGAATGTTTGGGATATACCGATATATCAATCCATCGTGCTGGTCCTCGGTTTGATAAACGATACTGGTGCGGGGGTCAACACATACGGCTTCATGATTGAAACGTCCCATCTCTTTCAAAGGGACGGGATCGGCAAGTCCTATTTGCGAAGTAGCGGGTACTTCAAAATTGTACCCATGATCTTGTTCGTTGGTTAGTCCGGACTTTTCAGTGCTCTCCTCACAAGTAATCCAGCTATTCCATGGAGTTTTACCGCCTGCGCAATTGCGTATAGTGCCTGCCAGGCTGAGAAACTCACTTTCAACCTGTTGGGTATTTTCATTATAAATTAGGGTAGTAGTGCCTCCAAGACAAGGGGCCCGTCCTTTTCCGTAATCATAAAATTGCTGTGGATTCAATTTCTTTATCAGAGAAAGATCTTCACCAAAAGCGCTGCTTTGCATGTCATGTGTACTTATCTCATGATTTCGGACGAGCACTACCTTTCCGTTGGCTCCCAGGAAGGCTGCCATGCCATCAGCCATATTTGGAGTTAGTAATCCGTCACTCATGGGGTTTCCCCAGCGGGAGATCACTTTATAGGAAAATCCCCGGGGCAGGTCAAGCAGCTTATTAGGGTCCGGCTTTAGTGGTCCATAGCCGTCAAATGGTTGGGACTTCGTAATAGTCTCATTAGGAGCGCAGGCAAATTTACTCAGTCCCATAAACCCCAAGGATACCATGGTAGACATGCGAATAAAACTGCGACGCGAGGTTTCTTTCATAGATATTTATAAACAAGAATCACACCACTTACCACCCAATGCCATAGTCCTCCCCATGGTTACTGGAGCCGCCCCACATGGTACCATGCTCCCGGTCGAAGTAAATGGCATTTAAAGGGCCGGACGTGCGGGGTCGGAAGTTCATTTTATATCCCATGGCTTTCAGTTTTAATCGTACCCAGGGCGGGATGGCCTCGTTTAGTGTGAGGTTTCCGGGCTTGATCTCATGTTTGCCAAAACTGTTGCGCATCTGATAACTGAGGATATTGGCGGCTTCTACTGCTTGCTGTACATTCATATCGAATTCCACCATATTCAGAAAGAATTGAATACTATTTTGATCCTGGGCGTCTCCACCTTGTACCGCAAATGACACATAAGGTTTGCCGTCTTTTAAAGCCATGCTGGGGGTAAGCGTAGCCCTGGGTCGTTTACCGGGCTCCAGAACATTAAAAGGGTTTTCGCTGGGGTCCAGCACAAAGCTTTGCATGCGCTGACTCATACCTATACCGGTACGACCTGCCACTGCTGCCGGTACCCAGCCCCCGCTGGGGGTTATGCTTACTACCCAACCATCGGCATCGGCGGCTTGTATGGAAGTGGTGCCCGCAAAAAAGGCCTCTTGATAGTTCTCTTCACCTTCCAAAGTTTGTACTCCACTTACTTCTTTATTGGACCATTCCTCCAGATATTTTAAATAAGGATTTTTCTTGGTACCCTGAAAGGGATAAGGGTCGCCGGGCTTAATTTCAGGGTCATTTTTTTCCCAATTGATCTGTTCCAAACGTTGCTTCGCATACTCCTTAGACAATAGCCCTTCAATAGGCTCATCCGGTGGATAATAAGGATCCCCATAATAGAAGTCGCGGTCGGCAAAAGCCAGATTCATTACCTGGTATAGGGCGTGAATATAACCGGCGGTATTGTAGCCCATGCCTCTCACATCCAGTTGCTCCAGCATATTCAATGCTTGCAGCATCACCGGTCCTTGCACCCAGGTAGTGAGTTTATATACTTCAAAATCCTTGTAGGTGGTCTTTACCGGCTTTTCTACATAAACCTGCCATTTATCGAGGTCTTCCATGGTGATCAGTCCGCCTTGTTCCTGACAACCGCGTACAAATTCCTCTGCGATATCGCCGCGGTAAAACCGGTCATATGCCGCATAAATAGCTTCCTTGCGAGACTTGCCGGACTCCAAAGCCTGGGATTCGGCCTCCACTAACTTCAAAAGAGTATTTTTGAGATCTTCCTGGACGAATAATTCGCCGGCTAGGGGCGCTTCCCTATCTCCTTCATGCACCAGAAAGATTTGTTTGCTGTAAGGCCATTCTCTGATCCGGTCTTTTTCTCCCTCTATGCGGTTGGCTGTTTGTGCCTCAATAGGGTAACCTTCGGCCATTTGAATAGCGGGTGCTAAAACCTCTTTCAAACTCATGGATCCATATTCCGCTAGCATGGTTAGAAGTCCGCCGGGAGTACCGGGGGTCACTGCGGCTAAAGGGCCATATTCGGGAGGGAATTCCATGTCTTTTTCCGTGTAAAATTTAGGAGTGGCCCCGGTAGGAGCTACTCCTAAAGCATTGATACCAATTACTTCGCCGGTTTGAGGGTTGTAAATAAGCGCTTGAGTTTCACCTCCCCAACTCAAAACATCCCACATGGTGGAGGTTGCTGCAAGCATGGCGCAGGCAGCATCTACGGCGTTGCCACCCTGTTGGAACATCATGGCTCCCGCAGTGGCACCCAGGGGTTTTCCTGTGATAGCCAACCAATTCTTGGCATGCAACACCGGCTTTTGGGTGTTTTGAGAGAAAAGAAATAAGGTGCTAACCAAACTTATCACCACCAGTGAGGATAACTGTTTCATAGTAAATTAGGATTAAGATTTTAGATAATAGTCTGAAGGGAACAGGTTATGATTGCCGTTTTGAAATAAGGTGTATTCAAAGCCTTGTTCCGTACCATAGGCACCGTGTTGTCCCTTTTTATTTACGGCCAGGTACCCCACTTCGTATTCCCGGTACACCTTAGGATGCCGCTTCACAATCCGTTGGATGGCTTCTTCACAAGCTTCCTGCGGACTTCTTCCTTGCCTCATGAGCTCTACGATCAAGAATGATCCCAGGGTTTTCATAACATACTCACCCACACCGGTGGCACAGGCACCGCCCACTTCGTTGTCCACATACATACCCGCGCCGATGATGGGAGAATCTCCAACTCTTCCGTGCATTTTGAATGCCAACCCGCTGGTGGTGCAGGCTCCGCTAATATTACCCTGTTGGTCCAGGGCCAAAATTCCTATGGTATCATGATTCTCAAAATTAATTTCTCCATAGGGCTTCTTTTCTACCTTCCATTGCTCCCAATGCTGTTTGGAGTCTTCCGTGAGTAGATTTTCTTCTTCGAATCCCTCCGCCAGGGCAAACTCCAGAGCTCCCTGCCCACTGAGCATTACATGAGGGGTCGACTCCATCACCCTCCTGGCAACGGAGATGGGATGCATAATATTTTGAAGAAAGCAAACCGCCCCGGCATTCCCTTGATGGTCCATGATACAGGCGTCGAGGGTGACGATACCACTGCGATCCGGTAGACCGCCATACCCCACGCTGTTGTCTTGGGGATCGGCTTCCGGTAGTTTAGCCCCCTGCTCTACAGCATCCAATGCCCCCCCGCCATTATTCAAAACCTCGGCGGCTGCTTCTGTGGCTTTGAGGTTGTCCCAAGTAGCAATTACTATGGGAAGGGAGCTTTGAGAATGAGGATTGATGGAAGCAGCAGCGGTGTTTCCGTTGTGATTTTGATCTGTAGTACATCCCCACAAACCACTTCCTGCCATAGCGGTTCCTATCACTGATTTTTTTAAGAACTTTCTTCTTTTGATTGTCATCGTGCGGTATCCACTTGTAAGATCATGCTTTCCATAGTTAGCCCTGGCCCAAACGCAAAACTTAGAATCCTCTTTCCCTGATCTTCTTTTTTCAAGTTATTCCAAATTTCTTTTAATACAAAGAGAATCGTGGGAGAGGACATGTTCCCAAAATCACGTAATATCTGATAGGCAAAACGATTTTGGTGGGAGGTAATGTTGAGAGCTTGTTGAATACTTTCAAGAATACGTTTGCCGCCGGGATGGATAGCGAAAAAATCGATTTCCGAGAGTTTCCAGGGACCTTTACACATTAGACTACCCGTCAGCTTTTCAATGCCATTGGCGATCAGGTCCGGGACATATCTGGAAAGTCGCATTTCAAATCCTAAGTTGCCTACTTGCCAGGCCATTTCCTGGGTGCCTTCCGGTAAAATTTCACCGTGTGTAGCTAGTATCTCCAATCCGCTTCCACGGCCCGAAGATTCCATTTTTAAAGCTGCTGCCCCATCACCAAAAAGCGCGTTTGATAAAATGAAGTCTTCTTGAATATCTTTTTGAAAATGAATGCTGCAAAGTTCCAGGCATACGATCAAAACCTGAGCCTGATTGTCGGCTCGACAAATGGCCTGTCCGATCTTGATGGCACTAAAGGCTGCATAACACCCCATAAAATTAATGGCAGTACGTTGTACGTGTGTAGACAGCCCCAGGGCCTCCACCAGTTCGATATCCAAACCGGGAGCATATAGCCCGGTGCAGCTTACGGTAATCAAATGGGTGATTTCGCCAGGAACTTGGTCAGGAAGGCAATTGGTCACGGCTGCCTTGGCTAAGTTTAGCGCCTCTTGTTGGTAAAGGATGTTGCGCTGCGCCGTGGTTGGAAAAGGTTCAAGGTCCTCTTGTTTGCTGTAGAACTCGTAATCGCCATGATCCAAACCATAGTCTTTTAGCACCGAATAACGGTGACGTATGCCGGTAGCCCGGTATAAAGCCAGTAATCTATCTTTTTCCCGCCCTTTCAGCTGATGGGCCTTAACCATGAAATCGGCTATGCGATCTTGAGAGATCTTATTAGCCGGATTTGCGGTCCCGATGGCACTTATACAAGCATTCATTTTATAATAATACTGTAAAAAAATGATAACTTGATTCTCTTAAGCCCATTTGTAGATAGAAACACACAGCGCCGACAGTTTGCTCGAAATATCATGAAAAGATCCACCTGGCTCCACCTCAGGGCACCTTTCTCCTTTTTTCTTTTGCCAGTCTTTCTGTTCGCCCTGGCAGTGGATCCGCAAATCGACGGTGTAGCGGCCTGGTCCATGTTTATCATCCTCCATTTCCTGTTGTACCCTGCCAGCAACGGATTCAACAGCTATTTTGATCGGGACGAACAAAGTATCGGGGGTTTGGAAAAGCCTCCGCCTGTTACCCGTGAATTGTATGTGGTGTCCCTGACGTTGGATGGACTGGCTATTATCTGGGGGGCATTAATACGGTGGGAAATAGCCGCTATGCTGTTCATTTACGGACTGGTATCCAAAGCTTATAGTCATCCTACGATCCGGTTGAAAAAGTACCCGGTAATTGGGTGGTTAGCGGCCGGGCTATTCCAGGGGGCCTTCACCTTTCTTACGGTATATCTGGCCATACACCAAATCACTGTAGGTCAGCTTCTTCGAATGTCCATACTTGTTCCCGCAGGTCTTTGTACTATTTTGCTTTGGGGTTCTTATCCTATGA
>JAOTYN010000487.1 GCA_029861825.1 Cyclobacteriaceae bacterium | reverse complement strand
TTACTCCTGATCGTAGGGTAATTTCCGCTGCCTCATCCTCGAAATTATCATAGGGATAACTGCCTGCAAGATTTCGCACCGCGGCATCAGTCTGTACTCTGACGAAACTTTCAAAGTCGTCAACCTCGAAGGCGGCCTTGAAAGTATTACGTACCTGCCAAACCAGGATCACACTGATCATAATAGGATTACCTAGTTTGTCGTTGACCTTGACCCGTTCGCTGTCCATGTTTCGTGCTCGCAAGGAGATCCTTTTACGCAGGTAAAAAGGATTCACCCAAAAGAAACCGTTGTCCTTAATGGTTCCCTGATAGTCTCCAAACAAGGTCAGTACCCTACTGCTATTGGGATATACTATAGTGAAGCCGATGCACATGAACGCACCGATAAACAGGGTAATGGCAAACCATGGGATGCGAATGGCAATGAGAGCGGCCAGGGACCCGCCTATCACAAATAACAGGATCAATAAAATTAAATAGCCATTGTAAGGGGTGTAAGAATGTTCTTTATTCATAGTTATGTAAAGGGTTAGATGATATTAAAATGATATCATTATTATATTACGTAGAAAATACAAAAATGTTGCATCACCAGACATGTATAATTCATTAAAAAACTGATAATAAATTAGATACGCTAATACCTTGGTATCTATAATTGAAATGACAAGTATTTGATGGTAAAGCCTTGGTCCGCAAAGAGTTGTTCGTAGTGGGTCTTGATTTTCAGTTCTTCCGAAATCAAATAGGACTGATAAACGTTTTGGGAGCACTGAAGATTTTGAACTCCCGGATAGGCCGAGAGTACTTCCAGGGCATAGTCAAAAAAGACTTGATTGTCGGTCTTAAGATGGACGGTTCCTCCGGGAGTTAGGATAGCTTTATAGATTTCAATAAAACGGGGATGGATCATTCTGCGTTTTATGTCACTTTTCTTTGGTCGGGGATCGGGAAAGGTAAGCCAGATTTCATTTACCTCTCCACTAGCAAAGAAACGCTCCAATACTTGTATTTGGGTGCGTAAAAAGGCCACATTTGACAGCTGCAAGGCTTCCGCAGTTTTACTGCCCTTCCAAATACGGTCGCCCTTAATGTCCACGCCCAGGTAATTTCTTCCAGGATGTAACTGGGCCAGACCGATGGTATACTCTCCCCGGCCACATCCTATTTCCAGCACGATATCGTTTTGGTTCTTAAAATACCGATCGCGCCAATGACCTTTTATGGTATCGAATAATTCCTTGCCTTCCTGAATTACATTGGCTCTGGCTTCGTTTTCACGAAATCTATGTTGTTTCCTGCGCATTATTATAACCCGGAAATTTCGGCCACTACAAAAGTGCTTCCACCCACAAATATAAGATCATTGGAGGCCGCACATTTATACGCTTGGGCTAAAGCTTCATTGGGATCCGATATGGCCTTGCCTTTTAATCCATGATTAGCAGCTAAGCCCAGTAATTCTGCTGCTTCCATAGAACGGGGAACTTGTGCCGAACAAAAATAATAATGCGCCGCTTTTGGCAGCAGGGTTAACATACCGTTAATGTCTTTATCGTTCACAAACCCCAGGACCATGTGCAATTCACCACTACAACTATTCAAAAGATGGCTGACCAGATGCTCCAACGCGGCTTTGTTGTGTCCGGTATCGCATATGACCGTAGGATTGTCGGCAATTTTTTGCCAGCGACCCATAATACCGGTACTATCCACAATATTCTGCAGGCCCGCTCTAATATGATCATCGCTAATAGTGTAGTCCATTTGCTTCAACAAGTCCACACAGCTTAAGATCCCAGGTATATTTTGACTTTGATAAGGTCCGTTAAGGTCCAGTTGCAGCTGTGAAAACCACAAACTGCCCCCCTGATGAATTTCCAAAATCAGTTCGGGCATGGACTTCAATACCCTCACTTTATAGTGGTCGGTTGCGAAAATTATGGGGGAATCCACTGCTTGGGCTTTTTCTAAACACTTGTGCGGTATGTGGACTCTTCTCTCCTATTATTACTGGTATGTTGCTTTTAATGATCCCTGCCTTCTCTTGGGCAATTTTTTCCAGGGTATCACCCAAAATGTTTTCATGGTCAAGGTCAATATTGGTTATTAATGATACTATTGGTTCCAGAATATTAGTGCTATCCAATTTGCCACCCAGCCCTACCTCAATAAACGCTATATCCACCTTTTCTTGGGAAAAATGATGGAAGGCTAAAGCCACAGTTAATTCAAAAAATGACAGTTCCAGTCTTTCAATCAGAGCCTCATGGGACACCATAAAGTCCACCACGTCCTGCTCTCCGATGGGCATACCATCTACTCTGATCCTTTCGCGATAATCTTTTAGATGCGGTGAAGTATACAGCCCGGTCTTATAACCAGCCTGCTGAGTGATGGCCGCCAATGCATGACAGGTACTACCCTTGCCATTGGTGCCCGCTACATGTACGGACTTGAAGGTTTCTTGAGGATTATCCAGACTTGCGCACAACTGTTGAATATTGTTGAGATCATATTTCAAGGCGCGATGTCCGCTATTTTGGTAAAGCGGCAAACGATTGAAAAGGAACTCTAAACACTCCTGGTAAGTCATGATCGGGCGAATTTATTAAAACTTGCGCTCAATCACTCTTAAGGTAAGGGTAATTATCGTGATTTTATGATGAAAGTAATACGTCCCGTCGATGTGGTAGCCGTTCGCAAATTATCAGAGGTGCGGCTAAAGGTCAGTTTCGCTACCTCATCACGATATACTTTTACCAGGGCATCACTGACGGTCTTTTCGATGGTTCTTACCGATATGATCTCCCCGTCCTCATCGATCTTGATTTCAAAAACAATACGACCGCTTTCATTACTGGTATCCGCAGGCTTAGGTAAATAATCCCAATTCCATCCGGACATTTCCAAAGCGGCACCATTACCTCCTCCGCCGGGTTTACCGTATAAGGCCCGGGAGTCGAGGCTACCTTCCGGATCGCCCTGATCGCCGGTCTCCCCCGGACGATCGCCTTGATTGCTGCTGCTAGGGTTTTTTGCGGTGCCGCTGGTACCTTTGGCCCCGTCAGTAGTACTGGGTTTATTGGGATAGTTGGCCGCAGGGTTCGTCTTAGGCTTAGGCTTTTCTTTTTTCGGCTCCACCTTGGGTTGCTCTTTGGGTTTCTCCTCCACGGTGGTGGGGCTTGGGGTTGGTTGGGTGATC
>JAOTYN010000486.1 GCA_029861825.1 Cyclobacteriaceae bacterium | reverse complement strand
CCGACGGTTTGCCCGGAGTGCGGATCCTGGACTGGTCGGGTATGGTTAAGGACAGTGTCAGCGGTGAAGCCCTACCTTTTGCCTCACTATTTATACCGGGCTTGAACCGGGGTACTACTACTAATGTCGATGGTTATTTTCTTATCCAAGAAGTACCAGATACTGCGGAAGTCATGATCGCTTACCTGGGATACCGGTCGAAGCGCCTGCCTCTTGCTGAGGCCATGAAATCCGGTACCGTGCATCTACAAAGCAAGGAGGAGGTCTTGCCGGAGCTGTTGATTACCACCGAACTGGAACCGATGAAAGTAAAGGACGATCCAGGTCATCTTACCTTTAATCCCCGATTATTGACCGGATTACCCACAATGGGAGAGGTGGATATTATGAGATCATTGCAGCTATTGCCCGGTGTGGCCGCCACCAACGAAACTTCTTCGGGACTGGTGGTAAGAGGAAGCCCTCCGGATCAGAATCTCATCCTTTTTGATGGATTTTCAGTTTTTCAATTGGATCATTTTTTTGGGGTATTCAGCGCTTTTAACCATCATGCCATTAAAGATATTCAGCTTTACCGAGGGGGATTTGACGCTCGCTATGGAGGCCGTACCAGCAGTGTGCTGGACATCACCGGCAAGTCGGGAGATTCACAAGGATTAAGGGTAGGGTTGAATACCAGCTTGATCAGCGTAAACGGATCTTTGGAAACTCCTATAGGTAAGAAATGGACCATGTTGCTGGCCGCCCGCAGGGCCTTCACAGATATTATTCAAAGCAACCTCTATAAGGATCTGGTAGAAAATGTGCGCAACGATGAAAGCAACAGCCCTCAAAAGCGTCTATTCAATACTCAGGAGCTGGAACCCACATTCTACTTCTGGGATTACAACTTGAAATTGACCTTCAGGCCAAGCCCCAAAGATGTATTGAGCTTTACACTTTATCAGGGTCGCGATAATCTGGTGTTGCAGGCCGATAAGCAAGTGGGATTTGTCAATGCCGCCATTAACGATGATGCCGAATGGGGCAATGTTGGGGTCAGTTTTCGCTGGGCCCGCCAGTGGGGCAAAAAATGGTATTCCCAAGCCCGGCTTTCCTGGTCGGATTATGACTACCAGATTGCCTATAACACCAACTTCTTTTACGATGACGGTACCCAAACCCTGGAAGTGGGCGTGGTGCAGAATATATTCAATGATGTAGGTTCTGGAGTCCTGGGATTTGATACGGAATGGCAGATGACCCCTAAGTATTCCATGCATTTTGGAGCTACCATTGAAGGACTCTCTACTTCTCTTACCACAGACAATGGAAATAACGATGCCGGGGCGGTTGATCAAGTCATCATGCAGGAAGGAGGTTTGTATTCCAGTTACTGGCAGCATTATTGGGATCCCCTGGATAAAATTACCCTCAGTGCGGGGATCCGTCACCAATATTTTGACTTGCTGGACCAGAGCCTTTGGGATCCGCGCTTTGGTATTCAGTATCGTTTCCTACCTAAGTTTACCCTCAAGGCCGCCTGGGGAAAATATCACCAGGTAACCAATCGTATTATCAATAGTGATATCAATAATGGAATTCCTGATTTTTGGCTTTTAGCCGACCAAAATACTGAAATTCTGCCCAAAGACTCTGAACATTGGGTAGGGGGCATTCTGTTTAAAGACGGGCCCTGGACGGTCGATGTGGAGGGGTATTACAAAACGGTGGACGGACTTATCGATTATGTGCCGTTGGGGAGGTATTTCTCCACAGAAGTACTGCCTCAAGATCAATTTTTAGCAGGCAGCAGCAAGGCTAAGGGAGTGGATGTTTTGATACAGCGCGATGGTAAGCGCTATTCCGGATGGATTGGATACTCCTTAAGCCGGGTAGATGATCATTTTCCCGAATTAAATAATAACCAGGAATTCCCCAGTAATGAAGACCAACGCCATGAGTTCAAAACGGTACACTTGTGGGAGCTGGGAAAATGGAAGTTCTCCGGTACCTGGATTTACGCTACCGGAAAACCCTTTACTGCCCCACAGGGTTTTTATCAAGTACAGGGCGTGTCCTCCAGACCGGTAACCGTATTTGAGTTAACTGAGGTAAACAGTTTCCGGTTACCGGACTATCACCGGCTGGATTTAAGTGCTACTTTTGGTTGGAAATGGGGTTCCTGGAAGCTAGAAAGCGGCTTGAGCATCTATAATGTCTATGGCAGGGAAAATACTAAATTCAAACGCTTCGAGATCACCTATTTTGATCCGGTATCGGGGCAAATACTGGAAGTCCCGCAAATAGTTACTTTCGATGTCAATATGTTGGGTTTTACTCCTAATATTTTCTTAAATGTGAAATTATAAGTGGTATGCGGTCATTTTGGTGCTTGTTAATATTACTACTAGTACTCGCTTGCGAGGATCCTGAACCTGCTCCAGTCGACCCGGTGGTAGTGGACGGGGTTCTGGTCCAAGGGCAGCCGGTGGCTAATTTTAGGCTTTGGCGCCTCAGCCCTTTGGGTTCCACGGTACTATCGCCTCTGCAGGCCGAAGCGGTGGTAATACGCGATGGCTCTACCGACTATTTTCTAAGCCCCCAAACCGGTGTGCCAGGAGCCTATTTTGATGCCAGTGGAAGTTTGCAGGTGATACCCGGAACCGACTATCAGCTGATAGTGGTAAAAGACGAAGAGCTGACTTTCAGCGGTACCCGGGTGCCGTTACCGCCCCAAAGTCTTGCTCCCTCCCAAAGCCAGTATGCGCTTAATGCCGCAGATCGACAGAATGGGGGCTTCTTTCAGTTTACCTGGAGTAATTTAGAAGGCCGCTGGTTTGTAGGCAAATTGTTGCGCATCAACCCGCCGCTAAGCCCCATCGATCCGGGCGCAGATGAGGTTACAGGCGAAGTGATTACCGACGTTGTCAATAGTAATTTCTATCAAATCCCCTTCAACCAGGTTAACTACTACGGGGTGTATGCCTTTATTTTGTATGCGGTAAACCTGGAATATCTCAATTATTTCGGTGCGAATTCACCGGATGTAAGGGTGCAGCAGTATACCAATATCTTTAATGGGCTGGGAATTTTTACCGCAATTACTCCAGACACCACTTATTTCGAAGTAATTCCTCGCTAAAATTTACTTTATATTTTGCATTTTAAATATCTGTATATCAGAGAATTGTAAAATAATTAAAAATTATTAGTCTTTTGCAGGGTCCCTT
>JAOTYN010000072.1 GCA_029861825.1 Cyclobacteriaceae bacterium | reverse complement strand
AAGGATCAATGTAAAACCTGAGCGCATTGCGGTACGCGCAGTACCACAAAATATGACCCTTTCTCAAGCATTGAATTACTATAAAATACCTCAGGACCGGCACGAGGAGCTGGCGGTGATTAACGGCATGAACTTGAATGATCCTATTAACCGGGGAACCTATATCAAGGTAATCGGTTCCTGATCTCACCATCGGGGTTTTTTATTTACTTCATATTCAATGCTTTATGGATAGGTGTTTTAATTAACTATGGGTTGTTTGACATTATTCAAAAACTGTTTTAAGAGCATGTACCAGCGCTACCTCATCCTATTTGTTTAGTATTTCTCGTATACTATGCAACAGCTCAATCCAATGATGACCAGATTAACATTTCCATCTTAATTGACTACGATCAAGCAGAGGCCCATGAATTTTGCGGATCTCACCTCGGGTTTTTTATTTACTTCATATTCAATGCTTTAGGGATAGGTGTTTTAATTAATTATAGGTTGTTTGACATTAGTCAAAAACTGTTTAATTTAAGAGCATGTACCAGCGCTACCTCATGCTATTTTGTTTAGTATTTCTCGTATACTATGCAACAGCTCAATCCAATGATGACCAGATTAACATTTCCATCTTAATTGACTACGATCAAGCAGAGGCCCATGAATTTGCGGAATTGATCCAATATGAAATTGATCAGTTATTCGGTAATAGTTATGAGCTTAAGTACGACAAAATTATCTTCTCGAATCTGGTAAATGATTCTAGTGAGGCAGCGGTACTCATTCAGCAGATCCTTCAGGATGAATCGGTAGACATTGTGATTGGAGCGGGAGTTTTGATCTCCGGCACTTTGCACTTACACGCTCCCTTTGAAAAGCTGGTAATCGCCACCTCCGTAATAGACCCTAATTTGCAGGGGATTCCATATAAGGAAGGTACCAGTGGCTTGGACAACTTTACCTATGTGATCTTGCCAACTGATTTTTACAGGGACTTGGAAGTATTTCACGATATCTATCCCTACCAACACTTAATTATTTTGGTGGACGATTACATCTACCGTAGCGTTGGGGACTCCGATAAGCGGGGGGCGGCTTACATGGAACAGGTGAAAGCACAATATCAGGTAATTCCCGTTAGAAAAAGCGCCGATCAGGTGATTTCGCAAATGGACTCATTAGCTGACGCGGTTTATTTCGGTCCGCTGATCAGCCTGGATGAATCCGGAATTGACAAGTTGATCAATACGGTTAATGCTAGGAATCTTCCTTCCTTTAGCATTTATGGACGTCAATTTGTAGAAAGGGGAATCTTAGGGGGTTTAGCGCCAGCCAGTAACTCGGACCGTATTGCGCGCAGGACCGCATTGAATCTGGAACGATACCTGGATGGCAAGAAATTAGCAAACCTGCCGGTACATTTAAATTACCAGGAAGAGCTAACCGTTAATATGGCTACCGCCAGAACTATAGGTTTCAGTCCTGGATGGGACGTGCTGCGTGAAGCTGTTTTGCTGAATGAAGAAGAGACTGACATCACTCGGACACTTAATCTGCAAACGGCTATTGAGGAAGCCCTGGCCACCAACTGGACCTTAGCCATTGCCAATAAACAAGTAGAAGCTGGCCAAAAGGATGTGGTGGAAAACCGTGCTAGTCTATTACCCCAATTGGATATATCGGCAACCACCAGTATCATCGATAAAGATCGTGCGGCCGCGGCTTCCGGGCTTAATCCTCAAAGACTAACCCAGGGATCTTCAAACCTAACGCAAGTGATTTATTCTGAAGGGGCCCTGGCCAACTATCAAGTGGCTAAAAGACTCCAAGACGCTAGGGTGCAACAACGCGCCACCACCCAATTAGACGTAATCCTGGAAACAGCAGAGGCCTATTTGAATGTACTGATCACCAAAACGGTAGAGCGTATTCAAAAGGATAATATTCGCTTGAACCGAATTAACCTGCAATTGGCTGAAGTACGGCAAGAAGTGGGCTTTGAAGGACCCTCCGATCTTTACCGCTGGCAGAGCAACATTGCTCTGGCCAATATTGAGCTGAACAATGCACAAGCCAATCGCCGTACCGCTGAAATCAACTTGAACCGTATCTTGAACCGGCCCATGGATGAGGGGTACAACACTATAGAAACCGATATACTGGATCCCAATCTGATCACTAATGATCCCAGGCTAGACGGATACGTGAACAATCCCGAGGATCTGCGAAAATTCACGGCATTTATGGTCAATGAGGGCTTGAATCTGTTACCGGAAATCAAACAAATCGACGCCAATTTACAGGCACAGGAACGTTTGATAAAATTGTATCGTCGCAATCTGTACCTTCCGGAGATAGGGGTGAGCGGCGGGGCCAATTATACCCTAAATAGGGGCGGAGCAGGTTCTGAACAACCCTCATTAGGACCAGGAGTGGAGGTCCCTAACGACCTTACCTGGCAGCTGGGCTTGTCTGCCAGTCTTCCGCTATTCACCGGTGGCAGAAGATCGGCTACTTATCAGCGAGGGATCATTGAATTGGAGCAGTTACGCTTCGAAAAATATCAATTGATCAATCAACTGGAACAGCAAATCCGGTCTTCCATGCAACAGGTGGGGGCCTCATATGCCAATATTCAACTTAGCAATGAGGCTAAGACAGCCAGCTCATTGAACTTTGATCTGGTGCAGGAGGCCTACAAACAAGGGACAGTATCGGTAATCAACTTGATTGATGCGCAAAATCAAGCCATACAAGCGCAGCTTAACGCCGCTAATGCCGGGTACCAGTTCATAATTGACATCTTGAATGTTGATCGGGCCATTGGTAAATTCTACAGCTTGTCTACCGAAGATGAAAGAGAGTCTTATTTTATTCGTCTTAAAGAATTCACAGAGAACTTTGATAAATAATCATGCATAAACCACATCTACTATTTTTTTTTCTGTTCCTCTTGGCGTGTACCTCTAAGGAGACGCCCATAACTGAAAGCGTCAGACCTGTCAAATATCAAAAGGTGAGCTATACCGGTGGTAGCTATGGAAGAACCTTTAGCGGTACCGCTATTGCCGGTGTCGAAACTCAATTAAGCTTTAGAGTAGGAGGGATAATCAACAAAGTAAATGTTAAGGTAGGTCAGAAAATATCGAAAGGCATGTTAATGGCGTCCTTAGATCCTTCGGATTACGAATTGAGTTATGAGGAATCCGACGCTTCCGTTAAGAATGCCGATGCTCAGGAAAAGCAAACCAAGTCCAACTTTGAACGTGTAGCGGTGCTTTATGAAAACCAAAACACGTCGCTGGCAGAATACGAAGCTGCTAAAGCTCAGTACGAATCGGCCAAGGCCAATGAAAAAGCTATGAAGCAACGCCGCAAGCAGGCTGAGTCTCAGTTGAGCTACACCCGGCTTTACGCTCCAATTTCCGGTATTGTAAACAACGTTTATGTGGAAGAGAATGAAGTGGTGGCCACTGGTAATAATATTGTAACCCTGAGTTCCGGGGATAATTTGGAGGTGCTGGTGGGAATACCGGAATCGTTCATTACCGACATTAATCAAGGTCAAAAGGTGCAGATAAGTTTTACCTCACTTGCGGACCAGCAGTTTGCAGGAACCGTATCGGAAGTTTCCTACGCCTTAAGCTCAGAAACTGCTATCTATCCTGTAACCATTAAAGTGGACCAATCCAATAATCAGGTGCGACCGGGTATGTCAGCTGATGTTACTTTTAATTTTCAAGGTGCTCAGATCGAGGAGGTGCTCATGGTAACTCCCTCTGCCGTGGGGGAAGATCAAAACGGTAATTTTGTATATGTCCTGGAACCCTCGGAAGAAACCAGCTACAAGGTGCGTAAGACCCTTGTTACCGTAGGTAACCTCACGGTAGATGGATTTGAAGTACAATCAGGACTGCAGGAAAATGACCTGGTGGCAACCGCGGGACTACAATCGTTGCTAGACGGCATGACCGTTTCCTTATTCGATTCCGCTCCATGAATCTTACCCAGTTTGCCATAGACCGCAATCGCATCACTATTTCCTTACTTGTGATGGTGATCGTTATGGGCCTGGCTATGTACCAAAGCCTCAGCAGAGATAGTATGCCTCCTTACACAGTGCGGGTGGCTAACGTGATATCCAGTTTTCCAGGTGCCGGACCTGACCGGGTTGAGCTGCTGGTAACCGATAAAATCGAGAAGAAAGCCCAGGAGATACCTGAGGTCAAATCCATTACCAGCACCTCCCGAACCGGGTTGTCCGTAGTCAGCGTGGAACTGAAATTTGAAGTTGAATCTCAGGATCTGCAGGCTGTATGGGATGAATTGCGACGAAAGATACAGGAAATTGATGATCTGCCGGAAGGCGTGGAGCCCGAGGTTAATGACAGTGATATCGGCACGGTTTACGGCATCATGGTGGGTTTGCTAAGTGATGGATACAGCTATGCCGAGATGAAAGAATACGCCGATGATATCCGGGATTCTTTCATCAAATTGGATGATGCTGCCAAAGTAGAGTTAGGAGGTGTTCAAGAAGAGAGAGTATTCGTAGAATACGACGACACCCGGCTTGCAGAGTACGGGATCAGTTCCAGTCAATTGCAGAATATTATAGGCAGCACTAACATTATCAATTCCGGTGGCGAGATAAACCTTCAGGAAGAGCGGATCATTCTGGAGCCCACTGGAAATTTCAACCAGCTGGAGGACCTTCGACGGACTATTATTCCGGTGGGAGCAGGAGAGGTACTGTACCTTGAAGATATCACCAATATCACTAAGGGTTATATTAGTCCGCCCAAGACCAAAGTAAGAGTAAACGGCCGGCCGGCCATCGCCCTGTCCATTTCCCTGCGGGAAGATGCCAACATCATCGCTCTGGGTGAACAGGTTGATGAATTGGTACAACAGTGGAATAGTCAACTGCCGCTAGGCTTGGAATTAAGCAGACTAGCCTCCCTGGACGGCTTCGTCCAGCAAAGCATCGACGACTTTATCGGCAATTTGCTTCAAAGTATCGTCATCGTTTTGCTGGTAATGCTGATATTTCTGGGATTCCGTACCGGGATAGTAGTTGCCAGCCTAATACCCCTGGTCACCATCATGACCTTGATGATCATGGGATTGGTAGATATCGGACTCAACCAGGTGTCACTGGCAGCGCTAATTATGGCCCTGGGTATGATGGTAGATAATGCCATTGTGGTTTCAGAGTCCATTATGGTGAAAATGGAACGAGGGATTGCCCCTAAAAAGGCCGCTATTGATTCCTGTTCCGAGCTGGCAATTCCTCTGCTTATCTCAACCTTGACTACCTCTGCGGCATTCCTGTCTTTCTTTCTGGCGGAGTCCATCATGGGCGATATAGTGGGTCCAATTTTCTCGGTGATCAGTATAGCCCTGTTGTCATCGTGGCTTATTTCGCTTACCATTGTCACACTATTGGCCTATTACTTTATCCGCATAAAGAAGAAAAGCACTTCTTCCAAGCAAACCAAATTATTCAGTATTGACCAAGCCTTGGCTAGTTTAAAGGATTGGTATCGAGTACTTCTGTTGAGAATACTCAAAATAAAGGTTTGGTTCATTCTAGGGGTAGTAGGATTGTTTGTGCTATCCCTGTTCGGATTTGGGCTGGTGCCTTTCATCTTCTTTCCAGATAGCGAACGTAATCTGATAACGGTGGACATCAACCTCCCATTGGGTACTAAGATCGAGACCACCGAAAACATCGTGATGAGTATTGAGGACTTTATAGCTGACCAATTACGGGTCTATGACCAGCAGTCCCGGGGTGTAGTAGATTGGTCCTCCTTTATTGGCCAAGGGCCTGAATCCTATGACCTGGGTTACTCGCAAGATGAAGCTAATTCCAGCTACGCTCATATGCTGGTAAACACTACCAGTGGAGACGATAATCAAATGGTGATTGAGCGGCTGGATGATTTCTGCTTTAATAATTTCCCGGAAGCTGATATCAAAGTGAACCGACTGGGACAAGGTGGGGGAGGCACCCCTATTGAAATCCGAATATCCGGATCCGAACCGGAAGAACTGATGACCATATCGGATCAGGTGAAGTCGCAGCTGAATGGGATTGCTGGAACTAAAAACGTTAAAGACGATTGGGGCCCTAAGATCAAGAAGTTTGTCATCGATATCAATCAGAATAAAGCCCAACGGGCAGGCGTGACCAATCAGGATATCGCCATTTCGTTGAAAACCGTACTCAGTGGATTCCGCACCGGTGAGTTCCGGGAGGACGACAAAACCTTGCCCATAATGATGAGAGGGGAAGATAGCGAGGAACAAACCCTGGCCTCATTGGAAACCTTGAATATATACGCCCAAAACTCCGGCCAGAGTGTGCCACTGATGCAGGTTGCCGGCATTATTCCCCAATGGCAGTTTGCCAAGGTCAAGCGGCGCGACATTAATCGCACCATTACCATACAGAGTTTCTTAAAAGAAGGAGCTAATGCCTCTGTGATCATGACCGAAATCACCCCCTGGCTGGATCAACAGATGATCAATTGGCCGGCTAACTACTTTTATGAACTTGGAGGTGATGACGAAAGTACGGCGGAGAACATGGGAGCGGTGGTCACTTATTTGCCCCTGAGCATGTTTATCATTTTGTTGCTTTTAATCGTGCAATTCAATTCATGGAGAAAAACCTTCATGGTGGTGTCTACTATACCTTTGGGAATCATAGGGGTGGTTATGGGGCTGATTATATTTCGATCCTACTTCGGATTTTTTGCTTTCTTAGGTACGATTTCCTTAGCCGGGATTGTCATAAATAACGCCATTGTACTAATTGACCGCATCGAAATAGAATTGCGCGACAATAATAGACCGCCGCCGGACGCCGTAGTGCAGGCGGCCCTACAGCGATTTCGACCCATAATCCTGACCACCTTCACCACTTCCTTGGGCTTAATTCCTCTGTACCTGGGTGGCGGGATCATGTGGGAACCACTGGCCATTGCCATCATGATCGGTTTGCTATTTGCCACGGTGATCACTTTGTTATTCATACCGGTACTTTATAGTATTTTATACAAGGTAGACTTTTCCTCTTATGAATTCCGTGAAATCGAATAAGCTGATACACTGGTGGGAAAAGATCTACCAATGGCGTTTCTATATATTAATTGTTTGTATACTCCCCACCTTGAGCCTTCCGGGTTTCTTTGATGCGGATACCAACCGGAGGATCATTTGGCCCATCAGCCGCACCCTGATCTTGTTCGGCTGTACCAATGTGATCATGGGCATGAGAAGAGGAAGATTATTGGTCTTTCTACTAGGTTTGGTTTCCACAGGATCAGGCTGGCTCACCAGCTCAGAAATTGACCCCTCCACAGCAGCATTGATAGGTCTCACTCTTTTTGGGCTGTTTATTGCCATAGTAACTTGGGAGTGTCTCCGGCAGATCCATCTGAACTATGAGGTGGACCTTCATACTATAGTAGGATCTATGGCTGGTTTTATGTTGATAGGAATAATCGGAGGAGTGCTATTCACCGTAATGCACGTGGCGTACCCCCACAGTTTTAGTAACGTGCCCGCAGGCTTACAAGGTGTTTCTGAACTGGTGTATTTAAGCTTTATAACTGTGTTGACGGTGGGTTATGGTGATATTGTTCCCATTACTGAAGCCAGCCGCTTTCTCTCCATTCTTCTGGGATTAGTAGGTCAATTCTATATAGTAGTGTTAATGGCCATACTAGTTGGTAAATACCTCTTCAAAATACGTATGGAATGAAATTACAGCACAGGGCAAAGCTATCCATTCTCCTAACCGACATAGTGGTTTGGACGTTGACCATGTTATTCTATGTGCTGTTGCGTTTCGTAGGACTGTGGGATGTGCCTTTTATAGAAATCGAAGACAGTTTTAACCTGGCTATGATAGCTCGTATCTCCACGGTTGGTGGCATCCTGTTGGGTTTGATTTATGGTGTTGCAGATATATTCCTGGACCGAAAATGGCTTAGGAAGCTCTCGTTCGGCAACGGATTGTTAGTGCGGGGGGTGTTTCATTTGTTTATCATACTGGCCATGAGTATCGTGGTTAGGATCAGGGCCTTTCAGTTCTTGGGGATCGAGGTTACCTTAGACAATTTAATGGGCTCGCTAGTCGGCCCAGAGTTGATCATGCTCATCATATACACAACCCTGGTTAGCTTCTTTATGAACTTTATGCGTCAAATCAATCAAAAACTAGGACCGGGCAACCTGTGGAAATTGCTCACGGGTAAATTTCATCGGCCGAAACAAGAGCAAAGGATATTTATGTTCTTAGATCTGCGCTCTTCCACCACTATTGCGGAAGCCCTGGGACATATCAAGTTCAGTGAACTTTTACAGGACTGCTTTCAAGATCTGGAAGTGGTAATACCCAGGCAAGCAGAAGTGTACCAATATGTGGGTGATGAGGTCATACTAACCTGGGAATTGCCCAAAGGACTTCATGAGGGAAATTGTATTTGGGCTTTCTACGATTTTCAAAATTATTTAAAGCAACGAGACGATTATTATCAGCAAAAATACGGGATTAGTCCGCAATTTAAGGCTGGAATTAATTTGGGCAGCGTGACCGTGGCTGAGGTTGGTTCCATCAAGAGGGAATTTGCTTTTCATGGAGATACCCTAAATACTGCCGCCAGAATTCAGGAACAATGCAATGCCCATGGTCAATCCCTGCTAATTTCCGAAAGTCTGCATCATGAGCTTCCTGAGCTTCCGGGTCTGAAAAGAAAAAATATGGGTGCTTTCGATCTGAAGGGTAAAAAACAACCCGTGAATGTTTACGCAGTAGAGACCCAATAGAATCTATTTATTCAGCTTTCACCAAATAATAGTTCTTCTTACCTTTTTGCACCAGTAAGTATTTATCCTGTAAGAGTTCAAAATCCACTACTTGCGCGGCATCTTCTAATTTGATTTTGTTGATGCTTACCCCGCCACCGACGATCATTCTTCGAGCTTCACCCTTGGACTTAAATATGGTACCGCCGGTAATCTCTGACAGAAAATCCGTGACATTGGGTGCCGCACTTAAAGTAGATCGGTCTACATCTACTTGAGGGACACCCTCGAATACCGTTAGCAGCATGGCTTCATCGATTTTTCGTAACTGATCGGCAGTAGATTTTCCAAAGAGAATTTGCGATGCCTGCAAGGCATTTTCATATTCACTTCGAGAGTGCACCCGGCAGGTAATTTCTTCGGCCAAGGTTTTTTGCAAAGTTCTCAAATGGGGGTTTTCCTGGTGTCCCCGCTCCAAAGCTTCCACTTCTTCCCGGTTTTTCAGGGAAAAGATGCGGATCAGTTTTTGAGCATCATCGTCAGCACAATTCAACCAAAATTGATAGAATTGGTAGGGTGAGGTTCTAGCCGCGTCCAACCACACATTACCCTGTTCAGTCTTCCCAAATTTGGATCCGTCTGCTTTGGTTACCAGGGGAGTAGTCAGGGCAAACGCTTCACCACCGACCTTTCTCCGGATTAGCTCGGTTCCGGTTACAATATTACCCCATTGATCCGAACCACCTATTTGCAGCTTAACTCCGTGGTGCTGATACAGATGGTAGAAGTCGTACCCTTGGAGCAATTGATAAGAGAACTCTGTAAAAGATAAACCAGTTTCCAGGCGATTCTTTACAGACTCCTTGGCAGTCATATAATTGATGGTTATATGCTTCCCCACATCTCTTAGGAAGTCGATAAATTTGATGTCCTTGAACCAATCGTAATTATTGACCATTACCGCAGCATTATCTCCCCCTTCAAAATCCAGGAAGTAGCTGAGTTGTTCTTTAATACAGGCTTCGTTATGTGACAGAACTTCTTCACTCAACAATTGTCTCTCTGCAGACTTCCCGGAAGGATCTCCCACCATACCGGTAGCTCCTCCTACTAAAGCCATGGGTTTGTGGCCACACCTTTGAAGGTGTACCAACATCATAATCTGTACCAGGTTCCCAATATGCAGGGAATCGGATGTGGGATCAAAGCCAATGTAAGCGGTGGTCATTTCATTCCGCAATTGCTCTTCGGTTCCCGGCATGATATCATGGATCATACCTCTCCATTTCAATTCTGTAATAAAATCTTGCATCTACAAACCAGACTGGGTATTAACTGCGGCAAATATAAGCAATGCTTGGGTTTCTATGTGTGAGCAGGTAAATATTTTACCCCACAAAACCTGCGGCAATAAATCGTGCATAATATGCTTAAAAGGGCTAAATTAGTGGGCGTTGTTGAGGAGTATAAAGGAGCCTGAAACAGCGTGATTTATAAAATTTCAATAAATGGGAAATTGTACTACTATTAGATGAATCGGGTATTAGGAGTTATTGAAGGGTCGGGGCCCGGGCCATTGAACATATTACTGGGGGGTATACACGGAAACGAATCAGCGGGAATAAAAGCCATCAACCAAGTATTTCAGGAGATCAAAACCCATAAGGTCCAAGTTAAGGGTACACTTATAGGTATTGCCGGTAACCTACAAGCACTTTTAAAGAATCAGCGATTTATAGACTACGATTTAAACCGCTGTTGGCTTGAAGAAAAAATGGCCCAGGTCTATCGCAAGGAGCAACACGCACAAGCCGAGGATATCGAGCTATTTGCCTTGCATGAGCTTATCATATCCTATCGCAACAAGCATAAAAGAGGTGAAAAGATCATAATGGATCTGCACACTACCAGTTCAGAAAAAGGCAACTTTGTAGTGATCCCTCAAAATGAAGCCCGACATCCCATTGTACGTGCCTTGAAACAACCGGTGGTAGTGGACCTGCATCAATACCTGAAAGGTACTATGTTACGGTATTTTATGGACAGGGGGTTTTTGGCACTTGCTTTTGAAGGCGGCATGATCGGATCCCAGGAAGCCATAGAATTACACGCTGCTGGCATATGGGAACTGTTACAGGCCAGCGGGAGTATTTCCACCAATACTGAAAAGAGCTCCTTGTCAGAGAGTGAGATTCTGGAAGAATATGCCCGGAACTTACCCGATTTTATCAAAGTCTTATACCACCACTGGATTGAAGATGACGATGAATTTGTTATGCAGCCTGGCTATGAGAATTTTCAAGCTGTAACTAAAGGCGAGATTGTAGCACATGACAAACATGGCGCGGTTCAAGCACCTGTTACCGGTATGATGTTTTTACCGTTGTATCAAAACGCCGGCAACGATGGTTTTTTTATTGTGGAAGAAATTCCGGTGATGGAACATTCTTAAATTTTTTATGTCACCACTACAAGTACTGGAAGAGCTAAAAAAGGGCAACTACCAACCAGTGTATTTTTTACAAGGTGATGAACCTTACTTCATCGATCTGATTGCTGATTATATCGAGGAGCATGCACTTCAGGAAGCTGAAAAAGGGTTCAACCAAATGATTATGTATGGCAAAGACTGTTCGGTGAGCACAGTCTTAAGCAACGCCCGCAGATTCCCTATGATGGCCCCCCGACAAGTAGTGCTGGTGAAAGAAGCTCAGGAGATCACGGACTTTGGCCGGCAGGACGCCCAAAAAATGCTACAAGATTACCTGGAGCAGCCGTTGTCCAGCACCATATTGGTATTTTGTTACAAATATAAGACCCTGGACGGCCGCAAGGCTCTGAGTAAGACCATAGCCAAGAAAGCGCTTTTGGTGGACTGCAAGAAGCTTTACGACAATCAGATCCCAACTTGGGTTATGAACCATGTAGACTCCAAAGGATTTAAAATTGATCCTCCCACTGCTCAGCTGCTGGCTGATTACATCGGCAACAATCTGGAGAGGATGAACAGCGAGATCAACAAAGTGTTGATCAATCTGCAGCCAGGAAATACCGTAAATACCGACCTGATCCAAAGATATGTGGGAATATCCAAGGAGTACAATGTTTTTGAATTGCAAAAAGCCCTCTCTTTCAAAGACAATCTAAAAGCTCAAAGAATCGTACAGTATTTTGGTGCTAATCCCAAGCTTAATCCGGTGATCCCGGTAATAGCTGTACTATTTACTTACTACTCCAAGA
>JAOTYN010000485.1 GCA_029861825.1 Cyclobacteriaceae bacterium | reverse complement strand
ATCGTCTAGAGAAGGATTTGGAATACTATGGGAGACCTGATTGTACCAATTCACATATCGGTCTCGCCCGTCGGGATTTATGCAAGGGTCCATTATTACCAGGGTATTCCGCAGCCAGGTCTTGGTCTCCGGATTATTGGGACTCACCAATTGGTATAACGTTTCCATAGAGGCTTCCGTGGAAACAGCCTCATTACCATGAACATTATAACTGAGCCATACAATGGGGATTCTGGATGATTCTGAACTGGATTGCAAACCGGTTCGGTGCAAGTTTGACGTACGGATCGGCTCTTTATTACTCAGGTTTTCTGGAGATGAGACCAAGGCCACCATGAGTGGCCGGTGCTCATAGGTTTCTCCATACTGCTGTAATTCTATCAGTTCCGACTTTGAGTCTACATACTCGAAATAGTCTAATACTTTAGAATGAGGAGTGAAACGTGTTCCCAACTCATAACCAAGAAATTGACTGGGACTCAAAAGACTTTGGCCGCAAATTTCCAGGGGAAGCACTATGAATAACAAAAGGAATATTCTCATGTCTTAACGTTTAGCCGTGAAATATACCTAAAAAAGCCCTTAGAAGGTCCTTTTTAGAACTTGAGCAAAGAAATGTGGATAATTTTTCAAATGCTATAGCTAGGAGATACTCGTTTTGTGGATAACTCTACAGTTTGAAGCTCATAATAAATCCGTACTAAATCCCAGAATGTGGATAACTGAAACTCTACTCTCAGTACCACCAAAGGATCAAAAATTCACTAAATCTTACACTGCTAGGTTCTGCCCTTCCATTCGTCAAATTAACCCACCTATTCACTCTATTTTTACCCCTGTTCGAAACCAGCAGTTTTGAAATAAACAGATCAATTAATACTCCCACATTCATGAAGTGGATCAATGGATGGCTAATGTGGACTTTAAGCCTGGTGCTGTGGGCCTTCTTCTTGGAAGTCCAGGGCCAGAGCTTTACCAATGTTGCGGCAGCCCGAAATGTAGACCTCGGAGGTAACAAAGATGGTGGCTTATGCTGGGCTGACTTCAACAATGACGGCTTTTTGGATCTAGCGGTCAATACCAACGACAACGGCTTCTTTTCCAAATCCCGGCTGTTTATTTGGAATTCCGGGACTTCCCTATTCGACGACGTCACCGCTACCGATGTCAATACTCAATTCAACGACAGACGTGAACGGTCAGCCCTTGCTGGCGACTTTGATAATGATGGGGATGTCGATTTCATGAGGAGTACTTCTACCCAACTGGAGATCTATCGCAACACAGGAGCCCCCAACTATAATCTGGTTTTGTTTCAGGAATTCACTAGTGGTGTCGCCCCCTTTAACGGTACTACTCAGAACGGTATGAACAATGAGGGGTTGGCATGGATGGATTTTGATGGGGATGGCGACCTGGACGTTTATATGGAAGACCACCAATACGGGCAAGACATCCTGGAGTATGATCAAGGTATTGGTCTTTTTGTGCATTATACCCCAGACAGCGATCCTAAGGGGTTTCCTACTACCGGTACATCAGGTGATTATTCAGTAACTGCCGACCTGGATAACGATGGTTATGTAGATGTAGTGGCTCGCCGGCAAGGAACTAATACTCAGGCACCTACCGATATAAGAGGTTATGACATATTCTTTAATGATGGCGATGGTACCTTCTCCCCCAACACCACTGTAAACCTTCAGACCAATAACAGCTACAAAGGAGGTGTAGCGGTAGCCGACTTTGATAATGATGGTGATTTCGATTATATGTGGACCAATCACGATGATGGTACCGGAACCCGCTCGGTATTGGTAGTGGAGCAAACGGGTTTTAATACCAGGAATTTTCAAATCGCCACAGTGACGGTTACACCTGGAGGTACCGGCACCTTAAATGCGTTGCCAGACGAGCAAATTGAAGGTATAGCCATGGCCGATATTAACAATGACGGTAAGGTCGACGTGTTTCTGGCTGCGGATTCAGGCCCATCCTATCTTCTCATAAACAACAACACCGGAGGAAACTTCAGCTTTATACACGAGAACTATGGTATTAATGTAAATGCCGATGGAGAAGGTTTGGCATTTGGTGATTACGATGATGATGGTGATATGGACTTCTATCTCAACATTCGTAATGGAAATAATCAGTTGTGGGAAAATGACTTGAGCGGCAATACTGATTACTTAAAAATTGAGCCCCTGATAGATCTAGGAGGTGGCATTACCAGAGCCGCTATCGGAGCAACCGTAGTAGTTGACGAACAAGGCTGTTCCGCTTTAAAGTTTATCCAGGAAGTCAGTGGTGGGGTGGGACATGGTGCTCAGAACGACAGTCGTCTGCACTTTGGTTTGCCTAACGGCCCAAACATCCGGTATAAAATTACCGTCAGCTTTGTAAGACCCAATGGAGGAGCTCGTACCGTTGTACAAAAATACGTAACTCCCTCCGCTTTGGCCGGCCAAACCATCCAAGTGCTTGATACTGATACCAGTGATCCCGACGCCAACCCCAATGCTGTAAATGACAGCTACACCGTAAGTATGAATTCCTCCAATAATGCTTTGGATGTTATGGACAACGATAGCGACCCCAACGGAGAGAACTTAACATTATCATTACCATCCGCGGTCACCGCCAATGGCGGAACAGTCACTGTAAACAACAACAGCACTCCCGGGGATCCAACAGATGATTTTATCGATTACACCCCCGCAAATGGCTTTTTTGGTGTGGATAACTTTGATTATGAGATCACAAATGTGTCCTTGTTTTGTTCCTCCGCGAGTGTGACTATTACCGTAAATGGGCAACCAACAAGTTCTGACAATACCGTTTCCACCCCAGAAGACATCACCTACACCTTTACTACCGGCGACTTCACGGTGGGGTATAGCGATCCGGAAGGCGATGCCTTTGCAGAGATCCGCATCACCAGCCTGGAGAGTGTGGGTAACTTATTATATAACGGCAACCCGGTGACCCTGAACCAGGTGATCAGTGCGGCCGATATCACTGGTGGTCTGTTAACCTTTGTACCGGTAGGGGGGCAAAGCGGCAGTCCTTACGACAGCTTTGATTTTGAGGTGGGCGATGGTACAGACTTTTCCACATTGGATTATACCCTAACCATTAACGTCACGCCGGTTAATGATCCTCCGGTAGGCTCCGACAATACGATCTCTACTCCAGAAGATATTACTTATACCTTC
>JAOTYN010000484.1 GCA_029861825.1 Cyclobacteriaceae bacterium | reverse complement strand
GGGCTTAATATTGGGAAGCAATATGCGAAATAAGGTGGTTAATTCAGATTTGCCCATGACCTGAGACGCTTCTTTCATGGTGGGAGATAGGCTACTGAGCCCGCTTTGGATGGGATGTACCATGAAAGGCAAGGAATAGATCAGGGATCCGACTACTAATCCCGGAAAAGAAAAAACCAGTTGAATACCCAGAACTTCATTTAGCCAGGCACCCAGCGTACTTTGGGGGCTAAATGCTAAAAGCAAATAGAATCCCAATACAGTTGGGGGTAGTACCAATGGTAAACTAACTACGGTTTCTACAATCGGTTTAATGCGGCTTCTGGTGAATGACAGCCAATAGCTGACAGGTATGGCAACCACTAGTAAAATGATAGTGGTGACCGCTGCCAGCTTAAAGGTCAATATGATCGGATCCCATTCCATTATCTGGCCAACATCACTTCATTGGTTTTGATCATGGCAACCGCCTTCACCCCTTCCCGCAGTGCTAATTGATGTACGGCACGGGAGGTGATGATCGATCGTAAGGAGTTGCCGTTGAAGTCAAGGGTTAGTTCACTGAGCAGTATGCCTTCCCTAAGTTCCGTAACCAATACCGGGATTTGATTTTGTAGGCTTATACCAGGGCCCATTTCCTTGCTCATTATGACCTCGGTCTCTTTGAACATCACTTTTACCGAGGTCCCAACCTGAAGGTAATCGGTACTCTCAGGTGTTTCAATTACAATACTGGTAAGGTCTAAATCAGTCACCGTTACTTTTACCAATGACAAATTGCCCTGACTCTGAATCTCTTTTACAATACCCGAAAGTACATTCATGGTAATGGTCGAATTGAACCCCCAAACAACTAAGATAGCAGAAATCTCGAAGTGTTAAAATCAGCAGCGGCCACCGACTGTTTAGGGACCGCGGTATTCCAACAAGTCACCCGGTTGGCAGTCCAGAGCTTCACAAATGGCCATAAGAGTGGAAAATCGAATGGCTTTGGCTTTGCCTTGCTTCAGGATGGAAAGATTGGCCATGGTGAGCCCCACTTTTTCGGATAACTCAGTCAGGCTCATCTTTCTTTGAGCCAGCACCACATCCAGGTTTACTACGATGGGCATTAAATGGTAAGGTCTTGTTCTTGTTGCAGCTTAACGCCCTTGGAGAAAATGTGGGACAACACCCATATAAACAAAGCCCCAAACAATAAGGGACCACTTTCGGACTTAGAACCCTTAAATTGAACGGTGTCGAATTCCAGTGTACTCATAAAGAAACCGGCAGAAATGTTAGAAATAATCAAAATGTAAATCCACAACCCCAACAAACAATAAGACATCTTCTTCAAATAACCAATATTTCCATCTGTGAAATATAAACCCTGTTTTACGTTAATGATAAATTTTCGGAAGAACCAAATTACTGATATGATCAAGGCTAAAAATCCTAAGGCTCCAAACATTATAACGGTGGTTACCCTGCGGGGCAAGCCGCTAAATTCAAAAGTCCCAACAGCATCCCGGATCTCTACCTGGTAAGTCTTGCCGTAGGCGGTCATAGTTCCCGTTTCTTCCAGCTCAAGTCTTAGGGGAATATCCAATGAGGTATCGGTGGTTTCTTTAAATAGTCCTAGTGTGCCTGCCCCCAGAAAAAATACCGCCAGCAAGGCCCCCAGCAAGGTAACCCAAAAAACGAATTGGGTCAGATAGTAGATTATTTTGATGCTCAAGGGTGTGTTATTGGTAGTCATAGTTCTTGTGTTTATCGAACAAAGATAATAAATTATTGATAAACAATAAATAATTATTGTAAAAAAATAACAATCTTCGAAAGAAGTGTAAAGGGACTCCTAGCTCCCTGGACTTTATCAACATAGCTACTGCCAATATGGCCGAGGATTTGGAAATGAAGCTGAATCCCGACAAATAAAAAAAGGAGCCGCAAGGCTCCTTTTCCTTTACAGGGGTATTTCTCCCTATTCACCATGCCTATTTGAAATTTATTTTATCAAGCCACGGGAGTTTATTATTTTCGAAAGCCCTTAAAGGTGCCCCAAACCACCTGTTGACTTGATACTATGCCATGATAAATCCATTACCATATTTCACTCGATTCCATAGCCACTTTACTTTACTGATAATCCTACCCTTGCTGATAGTGGGATGCACCCAGAACATTGAGCCTCTTTACCCGGAGCGATCTGTGGAGTTGGATCCTCTACAAGCCGCCCGACAAGCGGAGTTCATTAAGGACGAAGTGGCCTTGGAAGTCGCTGACGGTCTGCAGGTGCAATTGTGGGCGGGCGACACCTTGGTGCAAGATCCCATTGCCATCAGCGTAGATGATCAGGGACGCATTTTTTATACCAGTGGGACTCGCCTCACCAATTCAGAATTCGATATCCGGGCCCATCGCAATTGGATGACGGCTTCAATTTCTTTTGAAACTGTGGAAGATCGCAGGGCCTTTCTAAAAGCCACCTTCTCTGAACAGAACGAGGAGGGGGAACGCTTCCTAAAAGATCTAAATCAAGATGGTACCCTGGATTGGAAGGACCTGACGGTAGAGAAAGAACAGGTATGGTTTGTGGAAGATGTTGCAGGCAGCGGTTTTGCCGATCGGGCTCAATTATACTTGGAAGATTTTCATGAAGAGATCACGGATCTGGCCAATGGTATTGAGGCCTACAATGGAGAGGTTTTTATCGCAGTGGGTCCGGACCTGTGGCGCACGCTGGACCGGGATAAAGACGGCGTTGCCGATAAGGTCAATTCCATAAGTCATGGATTCGCGGTGCACATCGGATTCGGTGCTCATGGTATGTCCGGCGCCAAAATAGGACCTGACGGCCGTATTTGGTGGGGTATTGGCGACATTGGCATGAATGTAATCGATCAGGACGGAAAAAATTGGAAGTATCCCAACCAGGGAGTAATCGTTCGGTCAGAACTTGATGGCAGTGGTTTTGAAGTCTACAGCGCCGGGCTACGCAATACGCATGAATTTACTTTTGACAAATACGGTAACCTGATTTCCGTGGATAATGATGGTGATCATCAGGGTGAACGCGAACGATTGGTCTACCTTATAAATGGTTCCGAAACCGGTTGGCGAATTAATTGGCAGTTTGGCAAGTACACAGATCCCGAAAACAACGATTACAAGGTTTGGATGGAGGAGAAATTACACCTGCCCCACTGGGAAGGCCAGGCGGCTTATATCTTACCCCC